>JBCDCO010000177.1:0-11788 GCA_039181635.1 Cyanobacteria bacterium P01_G01_bin.19
AAAATAAGCAGAATTAATTTAAGAATGATTGGATATCATAATCGGTCAGGGAAATTAATAATCACGATCGCGGTCGCCTTGAACATCGGATTGGTTAATAATAATAAAGCTTTAGCTAATACCGTAGAAGTTAGTGGTGGCGGTGAATGTCAAGGAGATATTACCGCTAGCGATCTCAATGGAAAAGTAGTTTGCACCTATGGCAATGGCGATTGCGAAGCTAGCCGAAGGCATCGCTTTGAAGGGCAGTTTGTAAACGGTCAAAAACACGGCAGCGGTGTTTATACTTTTGCTGATGGAGCCAGGGTTGAAGGTACTTGGGAAAATGATGAGTATCAATAGTTAAAAATAACGATTCTGCCAGAACCATAACGATCTATATTTATTCCAATTAATTTCCTTATGGTCAATTGGTTTAAAGTCGATACTTTTTGCTTTATGAAGCTTGAATTTCAACTTGTATGTCAATATAACCTAGCTGAGATTTGGGAATAGGTATTGGTAGATCGCTTTCTTTTAAACTTTCAAAGTGAGATATTAGAGCTTCAGACAGCTGTTTTTGAACTTCCTCAATTGTTTTGGCTGTAGCCACACAACCAGGAAAATCGGGACAATAGGCAGCATAACTATATTTAGCTTTTTCAATGACGATGGGATAACGAAAAGTATTCATGATTTTTTGTTTCTTGTTCTTTGTTCTCGTATTATTCGTCTTGATCGCAAATGAATAATGATGTCTAGACCTTGGGCTACTAGCTACTGACATCCCAGCAATGTTGCAATAATTCCACCAATTCTTGAGGTCTGGCTGTCACTTGCTTAATTGCACCATGAATAATTACGGCGGCGTTAACATCTCTAATTTCGACCCAAATATTACCATCACGAGTACGCCAACAGGGTATGCCTGATTCTTGTAATCTTAGATAAATTATTGGTTTGGCGCGATCGGGAACATCAACAATCGGTACAACAATGATGTTATTAAATGTCGAACTACATTCATGATCGTTTTTGCCAATTTTACGTTCGGGATAAATCTCTAAATTCGTAAAAAACCACCAAAAGAAAGCTAACAAGCTTGGTAATAGAGGAATTTTTTTTCTTTCCAACCAATAAACAAAGTGAGAGAAAAGCAGACCATGATAACCAGGATCTCTGGTTAATCCTTCTAGCCAATTACGCTTGACTCTACCGCGATCGCATTTTTGTTTTAATTTACTGAGTGATGTATGCCATTGGTGAGTAATTGGATTGAATCCTTGGTATCTCTGTTTGGGAGAAAGGAAAGTAGTTTTTCCCAATTGTTGTAAACAAAATTTTTGGTCGAAAGGCTGTTGCATGGCTTTAAGTTGAAACAACGTTCGATGTTGTTTTGTTTATACCAAAAGTCCGATTAAAGTTTTTTTGTAGAGTCGAATATAGATTGATTCAAAATAATTAGACTTACACTCAACTGCTTATGATTTTGCTATGGAAGGATTGTATTTCGATTTTGGGGCGGGGATACAGGTATTTTTTGAGTAAGGTGTAAGTATTTTGAGGTAAGGACATGAGTCTTTACGTACTCAAATTCAAATACTAGATGTCTTTCCAATGGTTGGCGTTGGTGAATGCGTAATGCTATTGGTGCATTTTCTATCTCTAGAGTTGTTCGTCGAATTGACCATACCATCTTATTGTAGTCACTGATAGTACTCCAAATACTAATCTCCAAAGCTTAAAATACTTATCTTCTGACTTATAAATACTCACGTCTTGATTTCACACTAGATAATTCTGGATTGTAAATTAAGGTTTACAAACGCTGAGTACATTCTAATTAATACTAATGAATCTAAATATGCTCAAAGTAATCGAACATATTAAAATGTCAATGATATAAACAATATTTATCGAGGCAAATTTCTCCGTATTCGCTACTCAATATTTTGAATGAGAGAAATTGTGGCGTTATTTTGGCATCAAAATGACGCCAAGTATCAAAACGATCGATTCTAGTTCCTATTGGCTAACATCAAGCTGATGTTATTTTGACACCATGAAAAGATTTAGTTTAAGGCTAACAGAAGCAGAACACATGAAACTTAAAGTTTATTGTGAAGAACTTCACTTATCAATGAATGATGTAATCAGGCAATTAATTAGAGAATGGATGCCAAAGGTTGAGAAAGCAGAAAAAGATATGTTAAAAGAAGGTAAATAAGCTCAAATTGATAATTCATATTTTATTATAACTTAGCTTTGATCGCAGTAGCTTACAACAAATACTCTGTGATTTGAATCGTATTTTCAAGAAAAAATTGTATCTAACATAAGCAAGATTGCCAAAAATATTTTTGACAATTAACTCTTCGGGGTTAACTTTTGTCGAACAAATCAAGGAACTATTAACAAATCATAAAGAATATTTCTCTTGGGCTAAAATCTATCAAATTTAACAAAACTAAAAAATTGCTTGTGCCAACATCTGATTAGTAACGTAGTCAAAATAAATAGCTTTTTACTTTCTGCGTCATAGATATTAAATCTATCTAAGAATTATGTAAAAAACTAATATATGTAGTGTCATTATTTTTTGACATTTTTGAAGCTGCTTTAAATCAAATCTACTATTAAAAGATATGGTTCGAGAAAGTTTCACAGGTTTTTGTCAATAGAAAATACTCTAAAAAGCAGAAGATTCATATGCCTTACACCATTCCTCAAAGCTGTGTCCACTGTGGTATTTGCTTGCCTGAATGTCCGAACAATGCAATTCAAATAGACAAAAAAAACGAACACTGGGTAGAGCCTGGGCTTTGTAATAGTTGCGAAACCGAAAATTCTAAACCTCCTTGTGTTGTCAGTTGTCCTGATAGCTTGCCTGTTCCTTTACCTACTAAGAAAGGTAGATATAAAGCTCAGCCGAGAGTTTTGAATACTAACCATCTTTTTGCTAATGGTCATAATAATCCGATCGCATCTTCAATGGTTATTTGGGAAGCTTGTAACCTATTGGCAAAGGGTTCTATTTTCCCTTGGGAAACTGACGATGATGACAAACTTTATTTTAAGCGTCTCGTCAAACAAGGAAAAGGCAAGATCGAGTTTCGTTTGACAGAGACTGTTGATACTGATGTTAATCAAACTTTGAGCGCTACAGATGCTGCCTCTACTATTGAATTAATGGATATTCGTGCAGCATGTATGCATTTAATCTTTGCTGCCTTTGCTACCAGCGTAGAACGACCGTGGGAACAAGAATTTGAGATTGATAATAAACAGCTTGAAACCTACTTGGGTTTAAATAAACGCAAAGATCTAAGTAAAGCAGCAAAATTGACATTAATTAAAACCTTAGTGCAACAACCTTGCAAACTTATCGCTAATATTGATTGGTTTCGCCAGGGCAAAATTCAATCCTTTTCCGTTCCACCAGACCGTATATGGCATTTAACAGAAATTGATAACCACTTTCAAGAAGACGATCGAGGCTACAAACATCTTGTGGGCATGACCTTTAAAATCAAGGCGGGAATGTGGGCGAAGTATTTTCTTAATAAACAAGGATATAAAAAATTTGTTGCCTATTATCAATACGGAACTTTGCCCAAATTTTTGCTAACGACAGTCATGACCATTTGGCATCAACATGAAGGAACAGTAAGAATGTTACTGTGGCTGTTGTTCAAAACTAAAATGGGTAAGCAGCAACGTATTACGATTCCAAGGCTGATGTACGTGGCTTATGGAGAACAAAAAGTCAGGGAGGTTTCCTTTGATCGCGAAAAACGAAAGAGACTGCTACGCAGATATGAAAGCGACTTAGAAGTCCTCAATCATTACGGAATCAAACCAATATTCGATCCCGTTACCTATCCAACTGAAATTCAGCCTATGTGGGCAAAATTAGCGGCTGTTCCCGATGATGCAGACGAAGCGATGGAGTTTTGGATTAATGATGGTTGTAATCAAACTAGCATTACCGATCCTGCCCCTCGCGGAAAATGGAGCTTGTTAATGAAGGCTCGTCTGCTCTATTTTGAACTACCCCCAGAATGGGATAAACAGTTGGCACACTGGGAAAACAAAAAACAACGCAAGACTAAATCTCGCAGTCAAAATAAGACAAAAGTTGTATCTAATTTGAGTGCAAGTGAAATTGTTAGTGCCAGAAAAAGTTTGGGAATCAGTCAAAGAAAACTCGCACAACAATTAGGTAAAAGTCAAAGTTGGGTTCGAGATATTGAAAACAATCGCTTTGTAGCTAAGGTAGGCGATCGCCTTAAGCTGAAGAAGATTTTGGAAATGGAATAATGATTCGATCATTAGTACCATATGCGAAGCGGTATCCACGAACGCGAATGCGTTCTAGTCCGCAGAGCGGACGATGGCACATAAGTGCTGTGGACAAGGGCATAACATCATTAGTCATTAGTCATTGGTTATTAGACAGCAGAGGGCAAATAACTAATGACTAATAATAGCTTAAAGTTCAACTTAATGTACTTTAGGACAGGCTTCAAGCTTTTCTAGTCCTTTTGGTGATGCTAAACCAATCCAAGCATCAACCTTAGAGCGATTAAATCCTAATTGATAACTATTACCTACTTGAATGATGGGACGACGAATTAATGTTGGATCTTGGATCATTAATTCTAAAGCTCTTGTTTCATCTAAATTTGCCAGCACTATTTCTCCTGTTTTAATCTGAGGTGCACTTTGATTAAACCATTCTCTTATTGGGCGATCGCTAAAGAAAGGTCTCAAGCTAGCTGGTGTCCAAGGAGTTTTTAAAATGTTATGAGCTTCTACTTCGTGTCCTGAAGCCCACAATAAAGCTTTTTGTCTGGCATTATTAATGCAGCCTGGTTTTTCGTAAAAAATAACTTGTGCCATGATGATCTCCAGTAATAAATAGTTATTGATTAGTTAATAGTCATTAGTCATTAAAGACAGAAGACGAAGGATGTTATCCTCCTTCGACAAAGGCGCTTAGTTTGCCGCATGTACGTAGTCCCACGAAGATGGGACAAGTACCCTTGTGGTACAAACGACTTATAAATAATGAGCTTTTAGCAGTAATGCAAGATTATGAGGATGAACGTAAGCGTGTTTCACTTTTCCTGGCATTAAGATCAAACTAGGGGCTTTTTTACATTGTTTCTGACAGCCTGTTAGTTCAATACTTACTCGATCTTGTAAATTTAGCTGTTTAAGGGTTTCTATTAATGCCGAATAGAGTTGCTTTCCTCCTCGTTTAGAACAACTAGATTTACGACAGACTAAAATTTTGCCTTGTTTTGTTTTTGGGGAAGATACCGATGATGGTAATGATGGCGAGATCGAGAATGAATCAGAGTTGGATTCAGTCGCAGGCTCGCTGGTAGAACTTAGTTTTTCAATGCGATCGCTCTTGAGCTTTAGTTTACTAATATGCCCCGAACCTTTCGATTCTAAGAATATTGACAAGCGATCGCCTTCTACTAATTCTTGACCTAAAGTTTCTCTGAGTTCTTTCGCCAATTTAATGGGAATAATGCGCTCTCCCACCTGGACTTGAATATACTTGAGCTTACCTCCTGGTTTGGGAATGAAACCGAGAAATTCACCTTCCATTTTATAGATAGATTTTGGGGGAGCTTGGGTTTTCATAATCTTATCTTTGGTTTTTGTTCTTTGTTTTTGGTAACTAACAACTAACGACTAACAACTAACAACTAACAACTAACGACTAACAACTAACAATTTGCGAAGCTTATCCCTTTAGGGACTAACGACTAACAACTAACGACTAACAACCAACAACTTTTCTTCCTCTAAATCCCGAAACATTGGCGTACTTAAATATCTCTCGCCAAAGCTAGGCTGAATCATGACAATTAACTTGCCTGCATTTTCAGGTCTTTTACCGACTTTAATGGCTGCGGCTAGGGCTGCACCTGTAGAAATTCCTGAAAGCAAGCCTTCTTCCCTAGCTAAACGACGACCATAGCTAAAGGCTTCTTCATTGGTAACGGTAACTACTTCGTCAATTACATCGACATTTAAAACTTCAGGAATAAAACCCGCGCCAATACCTTGAATTTTGTGTCCGCCTGGAGTTCCCCCAGAAAGTACATCGCTATCTGTTGGTTCTATGGCGATCGCCTGAAATTCTGGTTTGCGCTGTTTAATCGTTTCAGCAATGCCTGTAATTGTTCCCCCTGTACCGACACCAGCAATCAAGATATCGACTTCACCGTCAGTATCATCCCAAATCTCTTCGGCGGTAGTTTGACGATGAATTTCTGGATTAGCAGCGTTTTTAAACTGTTGAAGCATAAACCCATTGGGTAAAGTTTCGGCTAGTTCTTCGGCACGGTAAATCGCGCTTTTCATCCCACCGCTAGCGGGAGTTAGTTCTAGCTGCGCCCCATAAGCTTTTAACATTGCCCTACGTTCTTGGCTCATACTTTCTGGCATAGTTAAAATAAGCCGATAGCCTTTAGCAGCAGCAGTCATCGCTAAACCGATTCCCGTATTGCCCGAAGTCGGTTCGATCAGTATAGACTCGCCTGGAGTAATTAAACCAGCTTGTTCGGCAGTATTAATCATATTCACCCCAATACGGTCTTTGACTGAGGCTGCGGGATTCATACTCTCCAATTTGACTATAATTTGGGCTAAACAACCCTCAGCAAATGGAATTGAGTTTAAACGAACTAAAGGAGTTTTTCCCACAAGTTCTGTGATATTGTTAGCAACTTTCATGATTGTTAGTTATTAGTTATTAGTTATTAGTTATTAGCTGTAATCATGACTTAGATGTTTCAGTTGATAACTCTGGATACAAACCTAATTCTTTGGCAAGTTGGCGAGCGATAAAAATCAAGAATTTCGACCCTTCTTGGTTATTTTCGTGCGCCATCATGGTTGCTACCTGCATGATAGTTCTGATGAATTTTTCATCGAGCAATTCAGCACTAGCACTTAAAACTTCTGGCTCTTTCCCATTGGGACAACGGAGTAAGCGATCGATTAATTTGAAATATTCCTCTTGGCGTTGGTTATTTGTCATTTGTCTTTAGTTGTTAGTTGTTAGTTGTTAGTTGTTAGTTGTTAGTCGTTAGTTGTTAGTCGTTAGTGGTTAATTTCTGCCTGCATGCGGACACACGAATGTCCTTTGCGCCCTCTGCCCTCTGCCTTTGTGCCTCCTATTCTTCTTCATCATTTGGTTTGCTAATTACTTCAAAGACGGTATTAGCGCAAAACTGACTAGTGTCGTCTATTTGTTTGACTCGTTCGCTAATTTCTCTTGCTTCTTCTATTCTGCCAAGCTGCGCCCAAACTAAACCCGTCGCCGCATAGGCATTGAGATAAAGTCGAATATCGGTTTCCTGTTTATGTTCCAAAAGAATTGGTTTTAGTTGCAACCATTCACTAGGTAAATTTTTGCTTTTGGCTATCAGTTCTACAACCCGTTGGGCAATTGACAAGGCTGCTGCGGGTTTGTGTTTATAGAAAAAAAACCTATAGGCTCCAACTAAAACATCGAGATTGTTTCCTGCTTTCGATAAAGCTTCCCTGATATATTTTTCAGCTAAACCAGTATATTCCCAATTTTCGCTGGCTAAAAGCATTAACTGTTTTACTTCTGGTTTAACATCACACCAGGAATATGATTTTTGAACGGGCGTGGTTCCGAGGAGATCTCGAAACACTGAGCGCCCGATTATTTCTTTAGTCTGCATGATTTAGTTTTGCTGATTAAGCGAACTGGGGAAGTAAAGTTTCGATCCAAGCTTCAATGCGATCGTCAGTTTTCTCGCTTTCGTTAATTTCGTCAATGGGTAGTCCGACGAATTTACCATCACGTACGGCAAAAGAATAGTTAAAAGTATAACCATCTGTTGGAACATCCCCGACTATGGTTGCACCTGCTTCTTTAAAAGCGTCATAAAGAATGCCTAAAGCACTGACAAAATTTTCGCCATGAGTGCCACAGTCACCTGCACCGAAAAAAGCAATTTTTTTACCTGTAAAATCTGGTTTTTCATCCTCCATATCTACTAGAGGATCGCGCCAATCATTTTGTACTTCTCCCGAACCCCAGGTAGACGAACCAAGTAACAAATAATCATATTGCAGCATATCTTCAAAATCATCAAAGTCGTCTTCCATGTTGTAGAGATCGCATACTCCTTCATCAAAGTATTCAACTATTTTTTCAGCGATTTCTTCAGTTACGCCTGCAGTGCTACCGTAAAAAATTCCGATTTTAGTCATGACTGAAACTCCTATATGTATTGTGTTGTGGCTTGGTAAATAATTGTTAGTTTTTAATTGTTAGTCATTAGTCGTTACTCAGAACAAATAACCAAAGACTAAAAACTATTGAATTGCAGCTTTAAATGGCAATGCCTGAGTAAAAGAGTTCTTTTCTAATGATTCTGGAGTGATATTACTGGAGGTAAAGGCAAGGGTTAAAATAAGAAGCAAAATGGTGACAACTTCTTCTCGGATGCGTTTTAGATCTTTCATGATTTTTTCTGGGATTAATGATTTGATTTTGTTCCCCTGCTTCGATACCTCTAGAGTTAGATAAAGACTCTTTGATTAATTTTCTGCTGGCATTTCGGGTAAAGATTGATAATCGAACAACTTTGAGCTTGGGGGACGAACTACTACATCGAATATCAAAGCCAGGGTTAGAACTAGGAGCAAGAAAAATTTATATCGAACAGCCAAAGATATTTTGAGATTTTTCTTGGGCAATATTGCTGTCGGTTTTACTTGTTTCATTGCTAATTTTATTTATGCGGAAAAAGAATATTGGGCGGAAAATTCTGTATAACCGCTCGTGCAAACTCCACAATCCTTACACTGTTCGGAATTAGCAAGGGTAATCACTTGATGTTGATTATTATTGTGGTCTCGATCGCTCGATCGCAACTTTAAGGCATTACGACCGCCGACTTCATAATATCTGTCACAGCTAAGACAAACATCTTGATTGATTGATTCGATAAATTGGGGTTTCCAAATTGATTTATTTACGTCAACCATAAGTTATTTCCTCATAGTTAGTTGTTAGTCGTTAGTCGTTAGTCATTGATTTTCAGATCTCCTACTAAGGACGAATAACAAAAGACAAATTCACAATTTCCTAGCGTTAAAAGTTTTGGGTAATTTAGTGTCTTCGGCTAAGTCTTTAAAAGACAATTGCCAACCATTTGCCAGGGTTAAAACTCGACCATCGGCTGTAGCAGTTTGTTCAACTACTACTTCTTCTAAATCTTTTTTGGGGACATATACCGATAAATGTCCGAGATCGTTTTTGTGGAGCATTACTTTCATAATTTGTGGTGGAGATTAGAGCTATGTAAGGGATAAAGAAAAACAAAGGCTGATGGCTGATGGCTAATAGCTAATAGCTAATAGCTAATAGCTAACTGTTAGGAATTAGATTGAGTAATTCGTCTGGGGTTAAGCTTCGTTTGAGATCGACGGATAATTCTCGTACTGCATCGACAAGCGATCGCGTTTCTGCCGTACTTAAGGCGATCCCGTACTGTTGTAAAACGTTACTGACTAAATGTTTGCCAGTGTGTTTGCCAATTACTAGACGGCGTTCTCGTCCTACTTCTTTGGGGTTAAATGGTTCGTAAGTAGCAGGATTTTGCAATACTCCGTGTCCGTGGATGCCAGATTCGTGAGCAAAAGCATTGTCGCCGACGATCGCCTTCCAGGGGGGAACATCACAGCCAGAGGCATCAACCACAAACTCGGATATTTGCTTGAATTTACTAGTATCGATGCCAATGTTCATGCCATAGATGCGTTTAAGTGCCATTACTACTTCTTCTAAAGCAGCATTGCCCGCTCTTTCCCCTAAACCATTAACCGTAGTATTAACAGAAGTTGCCCCCGCTCTAATACCTGCTAAAGCATTGGCTGTTGCCATGCCAAAGTCATTGTGGGTATGCATTTCTACAGGGATCGCTAGCTTGTTTACTAGCTGCTCTACTTTGTTATATGTAGTTAGCGGATCGAGAACGCCCACCGTATCGCAGAAGCGAAAGCGAGATGCGCCATACTCTTGAGCTGCTAAAGCCACATCTAGTAAAAAGTTGTCATCGGCGCGAGAAGAATCTTCACCACCAACAGAAATATACAAACCGCGATCGCGAGCATAGCTAATTGTATCCCGCAGGCGATCAAAAACTGACTGACAATTACCTTGAAACTTTACGGCAATCTGAATTTCGGAAAGAGGAACAGATATATGCACTCGTTGTAATCCACAAGCCAGAGAAGCATCAATATCCGATCGCATAGCGCGATTCCAGCCAGTAATTAGAGTCTTCAAACCCAGATTGTTAATCTCGGTAATAGCCTCTGCCTCGGTACTACCCATTGCAGGGATACCTACTTCAAGTTCCTGTATACCTATTGCATCCATCAAGGTTGCAAAGATAACTTTTTCAGCAATGGTAAAAGCAACTCCTGCTGCTTGTTCCCCATCCCGTAAAGTTGTATCGTTAATTTGAACTGGTGGCATAGTTTTGTCCTTTATTGTTCGTCGATCTTTAGTGAGCTAATATCGCTCTTCCAGCCAATCAAAAACTCGTTCTAATCCAGAACGCGATACCAATCCGTATTGCCAAAGAAGCATCGGTATAGGTGCATTTAATTCCTCTTTTTTTTGCATAACCAAATCAATTTCGGTAGAGGATATCGTTAGCTCGTCTTGTAAGAACTGATTCAATTCCGTAATTTTATAATTCATAACCGATACCGATACTTCTCTAGTCTTTGGGGTAGGGTTGATAGGCTCAACCCTGATAGTCAAAAGTGAATTAGCTTTTCCCGTTGCTGCTGGCGACCAACCCTAAAGTAAGGCTGTCAGTAGCCAAGAAGTGGTCGAGATGGAAAGCTCTTTCTTCAGTGGCTAACAACATTTGCTCGTACATATGACGGGTAGCGCGATCGCCTAAACTTTCTGTTTGAGCTGCTTGACTGCGTAATAAGTCAATAATTGCCTGTTCTGCTACCAAATCGTGTTCGATCATTTGGCGACAGTCGAAGATACCATCCTCTTCGGGGGTAAAACAGCAAAGCTCGGCTAGTTTGCTAAAGCTGGCTGCGGGAACGCCACCCAAACCATTTAAACGTTCCCCAATATCGTGAGCGTGTCCTTGAACAGCATCGTAACTTTCTTGAAAGAATTGATGGATTGAGTAAAACTCTGCACCTTCAATTACAAAATGATGTTTCTGGTATTGCAGATATAGAGCTTGAAAACTAGCCAAAGCTAAATTCAAGCCTTCACAGACTGGAGCTGTAACTTCTTGGTCAAAACCAATAGGATTATTGGCAATTTCACCGTATGGTTGAAAGACTAATGTTTGTGTCATGATTCTTTATTGGTTAATAGCTGATAGTTGATAGTTGATAGCTGATGATTATTTGTCCTACGTTCTATGTCTTGCATGCGGCTTATCCAAAGATGTAGATGTATTCTTTAGGAATAGCCTTTGCGCCTTTTAACGACTAACTGCCATTGACTGATGACTAATGACATCTAATTCCGTTGACCAACATCTTTCCAACCATTCGATTGATTCAGAGCGGGTGCTGACAAATTGCTGTATGGTACTGCGGAGTAAGATGGCATGAATGCAACTATCAATTTCTATCCAGAGTGCTCCATCTGCGGGACACCAACTAGGAATATTTAGTTCTTTTAGTCGGCGATGAACGCTCCAGCGATCGCTACGCTGGATTTTGGTAACCTGACTGACAAAGTTGTCAGGAAGAGTTG
>JBCDCO010000178.1:0-11729 GCA_039181635.1 Cyanobacteria bacterium P01_G01_bin.19
ACAGTAGTTCCCTGGTGTATTGCTTGACTGTATGAACTTCAAATAATTCATCTAACGCACTCGGTTCAAAAACTCGTTCCATAATTCCTCTTACCATTACGGTTACAGGGGTTGCTTCGATAAATTGAGAGAAGATAGCATTAATCATGAAACGAAATCTCTGATTACCAAGTTTCTTTTAGAATGCCATCGATCGCGATCGCATTTCTGGCAGTTTTGACTAGTACAATTGCTCACCTTAACAGGGGTAGAGCTTAGGGCTTAAAGCTAAAAACCATTTGACAAACAACGTAGACCATTAACTTGTCACCAATCATTGTTGACCGATGGCTTTTTTTACTGTCATATTTTTTCTGATTTCTTTATTGCTCGTAACAAAGTGACTTGCCCGTACAAAATAACCAGCAACTATCGACTGCTGCTGGAGTTTGGCTATCTGCGATCGAGTCAAACTCATTAAGAATCATGGTGAAAATCGCAAAAATATGATCGTGAAGTGCATACGTAGTAAGCTTAGTAAAATACTCTCAACTTAAGCTATTTCTGAGCTTGAGACCAATTTATCTGCTCTATTTCCATGTACCAAACCATCGACATAATCTTAAGAGAACTAAATTTAGTTTGACCAAAATTTTTTAGGATCGCTCGCTAAAATTACCTGGCATCGCTGGAAATCAGCACTTTGAAGTTAACTCCTGTGCTTATCGGCGCAAACAAGTCCTATTAAATGCGAATCAATTTAAGAGGACATCTGAAAAGTTGTTTTTATATATTCAAGTTATCAATTTCGCCCCCCTAGCCCCCCAATTCTGGGGGAAACCGACCTAAAGTCCCCCAAACTTGGGGGATTTAGGGGGCATTGAAGTAATAATTTATACTTTCCAGAAAACCTCTAAACAGGATCGCAATGGGTCATATCTCAACTAAATTTTAGATCTCACATGAATAGCTATAGTATTTTTTATTTTTTAAACCCGACTGTCTGTATAGCTGCCACATTGACTTTATTGATCGCGGCAGTAAAAATCCCTGTTTCAGCCAACGATAGCAACGTCAGATATTTGGCTCAAACTCCACAACTGCCCAATTCCCCTTTACCAGACAGACGACAAGATAGGGAGATCGAACCCCTACCTCCAATCGATGATTTTTTGGAATCACCAGAGCGATCGCCTGGCTCAGAATCACCCGAAACGGCGATCGAGTTTACCATCCAAGAATTTAAGCTAGAAGGCAATACCGTTTTAGACCCAGCAGAAATCGAACTCGTAATCCAGGAATATCGCGATCGCCCGATTACTTTTGCCGATCTTTTAGAGTTAGAAACCGAACTGACTCGACTGTATACGGAAAATGGCTATATCAACTCCGCAGTGGTAATTCCCGCTCAAAACGTCAGTCAGGGAGTCATCACCATACAAGCAGTTGAAGGTACAGTAGCAGAGATAAATGTCACAGTCGATGGTCGTCTAAAAGAAGGTTACGTTCGCTCCCGTCTACAAAGAGGCATAGGCAAAGTCTTAAACGTCAACCAGTTACAGGAAGCACTACAGTTGTTGCAGTTAAACCCTCTGATCGAAAATCTCAATGCTGAACTATCTGTAGGTTTGAGCCGCGATCGCTGGATGCTAGATGTAGACGTAAATCAGGGACAAGCATTCGACCCCGTACTATTTGCTAACAATTACCGTACTCCCGCCGTAGGTAGTTTTCAAAGAGGTCTGGAGTTAAATCACAACAACGTTTTGGGCTATGCAGATCGTTTTAGTTTTATCTATAAAAATACCGATGGTAGTAACGATTTTGATACCAGCTACACTATTCCCGTTAATTCTTTAGATGGCACGGTGGGACTCCGCTATCGATATGTAGATAGTGAGATCATTGAGTCAGAATTTGACAGTCTCAATCTCGAATCAGAAACTAGCGAATTTGAGCTAACACTAAGACAGCCTTTGCTGCTTGAGGCTAATGCCGAATCAACCCAGGAATTTGCTTTGGGTTTGGAATTTTCTCGTCAGTCAAACTCCACTACCGTAGACTTGGAAGGAGATTCTCAGGGCAGAATCCCTCTAGATCTTGTTGCCAACCCGACTGGAAGAGATGGCGGCGATATTGGCGAAACTAATGTATCTGCGCTGCGTTTTTTTCAAGACTGGACGAGAAGATCGCGAACAGACGTAATTGCCTTGCGATCGCAAGTTAGCGTGGGGCTAAATATTTTTGATGCCACTGTTCTTGATGATGCGCCAGACGGCGAATTTGTGGCTTGGCGGGGTCAGGTACAGTGGTTAAGACAGCTAGCGACAAGTTCCAATATCAATCTACTGCTGCGATCGGATATTCAGCTTTCTTCTGACGATTTGGTTCCCCTAGAAAGATTTAGCTTGGGAGGAGTAGAAAGTGTCAGAGGTTATCGCCAGGATGCCTTACTGGGAGACAGCGGTATATTTGCTTCGGCAGAGGTCAGAATTCCCTTTTACCGCTGGAATAACAATCAGAGCAATCTATCTGTAGCGCCTTTTTTTGATGTTGGCAGTAACTGGAGTAATTCCGATGAAAGCGATCGCGATGACGATACTTTAGCCTCCCTGGGAGTAGGCTTACAGCTAAACCTGGATGATAGTCTACGCGCTCGTATCGACTATGGTATCCCCCTCATAGATATAGAAAATGATGACCATACTCTCCAAGAAAACGGGCTTTATCTGTCTCTAGATTATTTTCCTTTCTAAATTTTATAGCACCAAGGATTCATATAAATACCAACCAAACCATACTTAAAACCATGAATCGACTATCAAGCTCTAAATTGTTCCGCCACATACTCCCAGGTTACAAAACCACTCTGGGCTTTATTATCCTGCTCGGGTTCGGTCTTAGTTTGGCTATTACCCTGCCTGTCATGTCTCAAGACAACAACATAACTAATCCAGTTTTACTCGCCCAAAAGGGTAAAGAATATTACGAAGCGGGAAGAATAGATAAAGCGATCGGAACTTGGAGTAAAGCTACCCAAGCCTACGAAGCAGAAGGCGATCGCAACGGTAGTCGAGAAAGCTATCTTAATATAGCGACAGCACAACAAGCTCTGGGTCTTTATCCTCAGTCTTGCGCCAGCATTTTGAGTGCATTTGATTTGGAAAATAAGACCAACTGCGGCAAGCTTGTGGAACAGGCGCAAACCATCGAACCTCAACTGGGTGGAATTGTACCTCTCAGTAAAGAAGCGGAAGGAAAACTGCTTCCCGATCTGTCTGCCATCGAACAGTATCCTAATAGCCCAGAAAAAGTAATTGGCTTGCTGCGGTTTGGCGATTATTTACGCGAGAGCGGCTATCCCAGAGTGGCAACTAAAGCTTTAGAATTAGGTCTGGCGAGTACGGAGCGTATTTCTGACCCCAGCCAGCAGACAGCCATTTTACTCAGTTTGGGCAACGCCGAAAAAGCGATCGCCTTAGAAAAACAAAATCAGTTTCCCGCCCAGACAATTATTTTAGATACGATCGCCAACTCTGGCGGAACAGCCGAATCAGCACTCAGAACATATCAGCCAGCATTGGAATATTACGATAGAGCCAGCAAGACGGCTTCAGATCGACTGGATAATGTCAAAGCAGAATTAAATAGTTTGAGCTTACTCTTAGATATTGAAGAGTTTTGGCAAAAAGCGATCGCTGATTTACAGCAAAATATAGATCTACTCGAAATTAGCGATCCCGATTTTTTACAGCAGATTAGGTCTGGGTCGACAAATCTGGAGCGAGAGTTAAACCAAGAATTAGAACCCCAGATTGCGAGTAAAATCGCCAGTATAGAACCCAAAATCGCCAATTTTCCTGCCAATCGTGCAGGAATTTATAGCCGAATTAACTTTGCTCAAAGCTTGATTCGCCATCGCAATATCGATCACGCTACGGCTAATATTTTGGCTACGGCGATCGAACAGTCCCGTAAAATCGACAACCTAAGTGCAGAAGCCGAAGCAATGGGTTATCTGGGCAAACTGTACGAGCAGCAAGAGCGATATGGCGAAGCACGTCGCCTAACTGAAAACGCCCTACAGCTAGCCTCCACCGCCCAATATCCCGAAGTGGCATATCGTTGGAATGCTCAATTAGGTCATATTTTGGCAGTTCAAGGAAATCGCGATCGCGCCTTAATTGCTTATGAGACATCATTTGAAACTATCAAAGCTTTACGCAGCGATTTGACAACTACCCCTGTCGAACCTATTTTCCGCGAGTATATTAGCTTGCTTCTAGCCGAAGAACCAACTTCTCCTCAGTTAGTCCAGGCTCGCAATGTGTTGGAGTCCTTGCAGATTGCTAAACTAGATAACTTCTTTCGCGATCCCTGTTCTCAAGTCTCAGAAGATCCCGTCTCTATCGATGACGTCGATCAAGAAGCAGCAGTAATATATCCAATTTTGCTGCAAGATCGCCTAGAAGTAATTTTGACCATTCCAGGACAGCCTCTACGCCACTATGCAACGGAAAATATTACCCAGGAAAAAGTCGATAATACGATCAAAAAGCTCCGTCGTCGCTCTCTAACCAATCCAGGTTTTGCCGAAGCAATTCGCAGCACCAGGGGTAGTGATAATGAGGGCGTGGAAGTAGCGATCGCCCAAATCCAAAAATCCCAAGAAGATTCTTTGCAGCAAGATATCTTACCCCTCGCATCCGATCTCTATAGTTGGCTGATCGAACCAGCCGAATCAGAATTAGAGGCTAGTGGAGTCAAAACCCTGGTTTTCGTTTTAGATGGCTCTCTGCGTAATATTCCGATGGCAGTTCTCTATGATCGCAAAAATCAAGAATATCTCATCCAAAAAGATTACAATATTGCTCTTAGCTCTGGTTTGCAGTTGACTGCCCCCAAACCTCTAAACAGACAACCAATTAAAGTTTTAGCCGCAGGAGTAACCAGCGACTTTCCCGAGTATCGTTTTCCTCCTATTCCCAAGGTAGAAGACGAACTCAAAACGATTAAAAGCATTTTTGACCAATCAGAAATTCTCTTAAATCAAGACTTTACCGAAACTAGCTTGCAACAAAAGTTACAGCAGTCCGATTTTCCCGTAGTCCATCTAGCAACTCACGGTCAGTTTGGTTCTACTTCCGACCAAACATTTATTCTCAGTGGGGCACAGACTGGCAATCCTCTGATTAACGTCAATCGGTTTGATAATTTGCTGCGAGTCGGCAGCCTCAGACGTTCTCAACCGATTGAACTGTTGGTTTTAAGTGCCTGCAACACGGCTCAAGGTGATAATCAAGCTATTCTTGGACTAGCGGGAGTTGCAGTGCGGGCGGGAGCGCGCAGCACCATTGCCACTCTATGGGGAGCCAATGACGAAGCAACGGCAAACTTTATGAGCAAGTTTTATCAAAATTTAGCGGCTGATGCTAATATCAGCAAAGCAAAAGCGTTACGCCAAGCACAGTTGGCTCTTTTGGCAGAAAAAGATTCCCAATACCGTCATCCTTACTATTGGGCTCCCTTTGTTTTGATTGGTAACTGGTTGTAGGCGATCGCCGTCAAGTATTAAAGACAAGAATGAACTCGCTCGCGAGCCTGATAATGAAGCTTGCAAGCAATTCTAAATATTTCTTGTCCTGTATGTAAATATTGGTCGTTGTAGTTCATAGTAAACCACTGTAATTCTTTGATGCCGTCTCCAATATGGTTGAGGCAGTAATAGATATTAGCGGCAACTCCCGCCAATTGAGCTGGGTTTGGTTTGGATGCCAATATTTTTTGTGCTTGCTGCCAATATTCATTGCATCTATCTAAATAGCTGCTAAAGTCTTCCATCAAGAAGTCGTCAAAAGGATCGGCGGATAGTTCCTCTATCTCCGCCTCTAAAGGTTGAACTATCTTTTCCACCAGGTAATCAATGGGATGGTAAATTTCTCTCAGCCATTGCTGATAGCTAACTTCGGGATTGGCATTGGCTCTTCTTCGCTGATGTTGTTTTTGCGCTGCTGCATTTCTGGCTTGACGACTGACAAAAAAGTCGCTGGTTTGACCTAACTGCTGCTGGCGATCGTATAAACGTCTATTGTGGCGATCGCCTAAAATTTCATAGGCTGCGTTGAGAGCGATGATTTTGTCGCAGTCTGTATTTTCGGTTTGGCTATCGGGATGAAATTGTTTTGCCAAACGCCGATAAGCTAATTTGATTTCTTCCTGAGTAGCTTGTGGGTTGATTTGTAGTGTTTGATAGTGATTCACGGCTTGGGATCGCGCTCGATTAAGTATGGCTGTAAATAAAGATCGGCAAGTTTGTTTCGGTAGCTACTAGCTATTTAGGTCAGTTAAACACAGGTTGCTCTAAATCGGCAAATAGGGGCGTACTGAGATATCGCTCGCCAAAACTGGGCTGAATCATGACAATTAACTTGTCTTTATTTTCCGATCTCTGTGCTACTTTGATGGCTGCAGCTAAAGCTGCACCTGTAGAGATTCCTGATAGCAGTCCTTCTTCGCGAGCCAAACGACGACCAAAGCTGATCGCTTCATCATCAGTAACGGTAACAACTTCATCAATCAAGTCTACTTTTAGCACCTCTGGGACAAAACCCGCACCAATCCCCTGTATTTTGTGCGAACCAGGATTTCCTCCCGAGAGAACGGGGCTTCCTGTAGGCTCGACGGCGATCGCCTTGATTTTTGGGTTGTGTCTTTTCAAGACTTCTGCTGTTCCTGTGATCGTTCCTCCCGTACCAACTCCTGCCAGAATTATGTCTACTTTTCCTTCGGTATCTGCCCAAATTTCTTCGGCTGTGGTGCTTTTATGTATTTCAGGATTGGCAGGATTGTTAAACTGCTGCAGCATGTAAGCATCGGGTACAGTTTCCGTGATTTCCTGTGCTTTTCTGATACAGCCGCCCATTCCCTCGCTACCAGGAGTTAATTCTAGCTGCGCGCCATAGGCTTTTAACATCGCTCTGCGTTCTTTGCTCATGCTTTCAGGCATAGTCAAAATTAGCTTGTAACCCTTGGCTGCTGCCGCCATTGCCAAGGCGATGCCCGTATTGCCTGACGTCGGCTCGACCAAAACTGTTTTTCCTGGCGAAATTGTTCCTGCCGCTTCTGCAGCTTCGATCATATTTACTCCGATACGATCTTTAACCGATGCTGCGGGATTCATTCCTTCAAGCTTTACTACTATTTTGGCTACACAGTTTTCTGCTTGGGGAATGCGATTGAGTTGAACTAGGGGAGTTTTGCCGACTAATTCGGTGACGTTTTTAGCAATTTTCATGGAACGCAATCGTATAAAGATCTACATGCTTATATTTTGCTTGCTCAAGAACTAGTAGAATCTTTTAACAGCAAAATACTTAATATTTGCCGTCCGATTGTTTATCAGTTACAAAAAACTATCCGCCCTCACAAGTCTGTAACGGGGAACAATTAAATGCTCTGGCTAACACTTGTGAGGGCGGTCTAGAGGGTCTCTTAGTCGAAACCTAACTGCTGGAAGGAACTCCAACAATGTCTACCTAGTTGCTTCAGTTAGAAGTTTTTAGATGTGACTGCTTAGAGAACAGCCCCAGCGCACAGCTGGCTATCATCAACTAGGAGACCCATGTTAGTACTATGTTCTGTCATGGGCATCACCTCCTGTATCCCTAAATGGTCAATTGATAACTATGTATCTAGGGTAAATATAACGAAGTTTGATAATTCTGGCAATGGCGGATAAATCTTTCTGCCAAATGTTTACATTCTCCCCAATGGACGTGGAGATAAGAGGCATGTAACTGAGATATTTGCCAGCCTTCAGATATTTGGGGGCTAGATCTATGCAATCCCTGTAGCTGCCATTGAGGATTAGAAGAGGCAGTTTGTAGCTTGGAGCGATGAAATTCATGCCCTGTAACAGTTTGACCTTTCTCTACTAAAGGGCTATCCGACAGAGAGACTGCTTTACGATAGCCTAAAGTCAATTTTGCTTCCATAGTCACGACTTTGGGGATCGCACCTACCATCGACCAGGACTTTTGTTCTAGATCGATTAATTGCCTGCATAGGTACATTAGTCCGCCGCACTCGGCATAGGTAGGCATCCCAGACTCGATCGCCTGCAATAGCTGTTGCAGTACTCTTTTGTTTGCCGCCAACTCCCGCGCAAAAACCTCAGGAAACCCACCGCCAAAATACAATCCTCCAACACCATCAGGAACATCTCGATCCTCTATGGGACTCCAAAAGACTAACTCTGCTCCCAATTCTCGCAAGATATCTAAATTATCTTGATAGTAAAAATTAAAGGCGGCATCACGAGCGATCGCAATTTTCACCTTAGCAGGTGGGAGGCTAGAGAGGCTTATGGGCTTTGAACTAGCAGACTCGCGAGACTTATTGGCGAGGAATGGGTCTAGCTTTTCCCAATCAAAAGAGGTTTGAGCCAAATCTGCCAAGCGATCGAATACTGCATCGATGTCGGTCAATTCATTGTGAGGAATCAAGCCCAAATGACGGTCGGGAATATCTATCTGGCTGTTCCTTCTCAGTACTCCCAAGATTGTCATGTTAATTGTTTTTAAAGCTGCGGCTAGCAATTCTAAATGGCGATCGCTAGCTACCTTGTTTAAAATTACTCCTGCAATTTTTACCGCTGGATCGAGGTTGGCATAACCATAAGCGATCGCGGCAATCGAACTTGATAGACGAGAACAATCCAAAACCAAAACCACAGGCAAATCTAAGATTCTAGCAATATGAGCCGTACTGCCATAATCGTTGAGGGAATCGGCTTGCTCTGAATCATAAACCCCATCAAATAGACCCATTACCCCCTCAATTACCCCACAATTTACATCACTGGAATGACGCTCAAAACAGTCCCAAACGTATCTAGGAGAAGTCAACACAGGATCTAGATTCCGACAGGGTTTACTCGTTACCTGGGAATGAAACATTGGATCGATATAGTCAGGACCTACTTTAAAAGACTGTACCTTTTTTCCTCGACGAGCCAGATAAGCCAATATTGCCAGAGTAATAGTTGTTTTGCCCACACCAGAGCGATCGCCTGCGACGATTAGAGCCATATTGTCTTAATAAAAACCAAAACTTTGCCATCTTTTTGCGATCGGAAGATCGATTTTAGCGCCATTTCTGGGAACTATAAATTCATACCATTACATTATTCCTTTTTAATTCTTTTTCTTAATTCTTTCTTTACTTGCTATTACCTATATTTTCCTGTCAATATCATGAACAAAAGTTTACAAAATCCACTACAAGTTCTCCAAGCCAAATCAAGAGAGAATTGGTCTGGTTGCGTGGAGGTAGTAGAACCTAACGATTCTTCTGTTGTTTGGCAAGTATATTTGTTGCAGGGCAAAATTCAATATATCAACTCTGTGTCAGCACAGCAAATTCGCTTGAATTATCTCTGGCAACAGTTCAAATTGGGATCTGACTGCCCAAAGCTAAAAGAGGCAAAGCAGCACATTTCTGAATATAGTCAATTATGTCAGTGGCTCATAGACAAGCAATTAGAGAAAGATAAAATCAAAAAGTTTTTGTTTTTGTTCGTTAGAGAAGGTTTTATTAATCTTGCCAGTATCAAGCAAACTAAAATTATTCTTAAGCCAGCCAAGAGAATTAAAAAATCCTTGATTGGATTTGAGCTTAAGAAGCTAATTGGTAACGAATATATTAGAAGCCAAATCAAGGCATGGAGAGAAGTTAGAAAATACTTTTCCTCTACTGCAAGCCGCCTATATTTAGATCAAAAAAACGCTTTAAAGTTTTATAAGATTTGGAAAGAACTATACACTCAACCTGAAATAAAACCTTTAGCAGATTCCCAGAAATTATCCAGTTTTGTAAGTCTATTTGTTGCTAAAAGTAGTCTCTATGAAATAGCAACTAAAGCTAAGGTAGAAACTTATTTTTTAATCGACCATCTCAGAAAATCGATTGAAGCAGAAATACTAGAAATATTACCTTTTTCTGAAACTGCAGCTGACAATATTGTTGGTGAAGATGCAGAAGATTCTGGCAAATCAAATAATGCTAAAACCAAAGAAAGTGACGGTAAATCTAATAAGCAGGGCGATTCTAGTTCTTCATCGAATTTAATTGTTTGTATTGATGATAGTAAAACAGTGCAGAAACAAGTCAAAATGACTTTGCAAGCAGCTGGATATCAAGTGTTAGGGATTCTCGATCCAACTATGGCTCTTAAAGATTTATCCCAGCATCAACCATCCGTAATCTTTATGGACATCAATATGCCTAACATTAACGGATACGATCTCTGCGCACTTTTACGAAAGTCTCAACGATTTAAAGATATCCCGATTGTGATGCTTACTGGCAGAGACGGCATGATTGATCGAGTTAGAGCCAAAATAGCGGGAGCAAATGATTATTTAACTAAACCTTGCGATCCCAATAAGCTAATTGCAATGGCAAAAATCCTCGAAAAATCTGTAGTAACCGCCTAATAATTACCAGATGCTGATGATAATCAAGCGTCTTTTTTGGGCATTATAGTATCAATATAAAGTATCACTCTAGACATTATGAAAACAATTTTGATAGTTGAAGACACTCATGCAGAAAGACAAATGAGTTCGGCTTTATTGTCTCACGCTGGATTCAAGGTAGCCGTCGCTGAAAGTGCAGAATCAGCCTGGGAATGGCTAAATAGCAATCCCCTGCCAAACTTAATTTTGCTCGACATTGTAATGCCAGGAGAAAGCGGATTAGATCTGTGCCGCAAAATTAGAGAAAAAAGCGACTGGAAAGACATTCCCATCTTATTCTGTAGTTCCAAAGCAGAAGAATTTGATCGCTTTTGGGCAATGCGACAAGGTGGAAATGAATATATTACTAAGCCCTATGCACCGCAAAACTTAGTAGATAAGGTTACTGAATTTGTTAAGTAATCTGATTCTATTTTCCAGTTATATCGAATATTTACCAGCCGATTTAAAATCTGTTTTCAGCATTCAAATATTAGATAGCTCAAAAGCATACTATCAAAAATGAATCAAGAATATTTTAGCGTGGCACTATCCCCAGATCTAAATTTGGCAATACCTCTAGACAGTATGGGTAGAGTAATACAAGTAGAAATTAATGATATTTGTACGATTCCAGGGGTAGCAGACTTTTGGTACGGTGCGATCGCATTCAAAGGCTCATTATTATGGGTACTAGACAGCGATCGCTATTTTAATCTAGGGAATCAAAAGCAACGCCATCAGAAAAAAATAACTGCAGTAATTGTCAAAGAACAACAAGGAGAAAGCTCGGCTAGAGTAGCATTAACAACGCCTAAGCTCGAAGGAATTATTGCCTTAGAGCCAGTTAGTGCCAAGCAACTGGATCGAGAACCCGAATCTACTTTAAACATGTGTTGTTCTGGCTCAATTGAAGATAAAGCTCGACATACTTTTATTTTAAATCCCTCTAAATTATTACAACAGCTACACCAAACATCAGATTTGGTGTCTGCTTAATTCAAATTTATTTATCTACCTATTGTAATTACTAAAATATTTCCTATGTCTAATTCTCAATCTGACTTTAACAGTGATGATCTTGTCAACAAAATAGTTCAAGCCACTAGCTTAGAAAGCAAAGGTAAGCTAGAGGAGGCAATCTCTATCTACCAAAGAATTTCCGAACTAGATCCAAAAGGCAATTATGGAGATGTAGCCAGAGAGGCATTAGGCAATTTACAAAAATCGGCT
>JBCDCO010000179.1:0-11653 GCA_039181635.1 Cyanobacteria bacterium P01_G01_bin.19
CTTAACAATCGATTATCGAACGATAGGCAAGAAGTGTCACAGACAGGGCTGTCAAAGAGCTTAACAACGTGAGTTCGAAGTTCGGAATTCAGAGTCCTAAAGGATACCGCTCCGCATATTAGGAGTTATGTTGTTCATAACGAAAGAATCAGGAATTCAGACTTTTAAAAATTAAAGAGTTACACAATTTTTAAGTTTTTATCGTTCCGTCGAGCTCACGTTTAACAGGCTACATATTTGACAGCAGGCTAATCTGTCACTATTTTCCTTTTAGTAAAATACAATTTTATTACAATTAGCTACACTTTCAAATCAATACCATAATCTATCTCAATGATGGTGATGACTGGAAAAGATTATTGCCTCAGATGGGCTAAATGATTTGTATGAGACTTTCAAACCTGCAACGAATGCCTCTTCGACTATCTTACCGAACGTCTCTTTATCTGTATCGGATTCGAGCTGTATGTATATTTTGCCTTCCTTTAGCTTGATTGAGCAATGACGATTGCCTAGAGTATGACCCAAATGAACTAATGTAGCAGGAGCAATATGATCGTCTATGGTGGAAAAATCTAATACCAGCACTTCCTGGTGGCGCAGATGAATTAAAACTAGTTTCTGAGACTTAGTTTGAAACACATCTCCATCTTGCATTAGGCGATCGCGATCTTTGACGATCCCGATGGCAGTACCATCGTCAGCATGAGCGTGGATTCTGCCCTTTGAGCGATCGCTTCGATCTAAAGCGACTCTCCAGCAGGATTTTGCAGCGATTAACTCAGCTAAATCGGAGTCTCGATGGATATTTCCCAGATATGTTTGAGCAATTTCCGCCATCTTGTTAAATCACCCTCTTTAATCTCATTTCAACTTATTCAATCTCGCTCTGCAAACACTCGCTAAAATACAAACGATAAAGCAGACAGCTAGGTGCAACTGTATTGTCAAATAGCTTGATTAAGCCAATGCTTTCCAACTTGTAGGCATCTATAGGCGATATTTTGACAGGTCGTTCTGCAAGAACAACTTGCTCGTAGGCTTTACCCAGTTCGGGATATCTTTTTAAAGTCGATAGGTGTCCTTGTAAATAGTTGCGATAAATGCCAGACGAAGTAGGAGCTTCGGCTAACAGCCGATCTAAGGTCAGATCTTCGGTTGACAGAGCATAAAACGCTAGCCTAGCTAAGTAAGGATAACCTCCAATGGTTTCCATCAGCAATTTAATTTGTCGATCGAGATCTTCTAATTTGTGACGAAATTGATGACGGCTAGCCAAATCTTTCATTTGCTCGAAATCAAATTCCTTTAATTTTAAAGGGAAGCCCAAATTTAGAGGGGACTGATTGATATTTAATGGCAGATAAATATCGGTTGAATGAACTACGATCAAGCGTAAGTTCTTCCAAATCGAGCAATTATTAGTTTCTTCGTGCCAAAATCTAATTAGGGGTAGGAATTCCCGAGCAATACTGGGGTATTCAAACAAATAATTTACTTCATCCAAGGCAAGTACCAAAGGCTCGGTAAGCTGTTGCAATATATGTCCCTGAAGATAAGTAGTGCAGCTTACCTTCATACCCAAGTCTTCATCCCAGTAGTCATCCATTTTTGATTCTAGCCCTAACTGAAGGGTGATATTTGCCATCAACCAGCGCAAGAATTTATTGAGATCCGACAGCACAGAAGACTCCGCTAACTGAAAATTAATCGTGACCGCGTGATAGTTTTGCGATCGCGCATGTGCCAAAATACGAATCATCAATGAAGTCTTGCCCGTACTCAAGGGTGACTTGATTCTAATGAGAGCGCCTGGTTGAACTATTTCTTCATAGGCAATAGTTTCATGAGGAGGACGTTCGATATAAAAGTCCGAGTTGAGAGGAACCTGTCCGTCTGGTAATTCTAAAGTAAACCAAGCGAACTCTCTTTTTCTGGCTTGCTGCCGCAGAACAGATTTGAAGTTGTTTTTAGTGACTTTTTCTTCAAAAGCATTAGATAGGCTTTGCCAGAGACGAGAACCAACTACTCGAATGTAGTCAGAATCATAGCCCGAATCTGTAGCGATTTCCTGATAGGTTTTACCAGCCCAGCACTCTTTCAACACCAACTCTTCTACCGTATTGAGGCGCTCTGGTTCTAAAGTTCGGTCTACAATTTTTAAAGCTTGGCTTATTACTATATCTATCATGCTATGTCACCTGAAATCAATCCAAAAAATTAGATTGAAAAATATTTATGTAGTATTTCGGCTTGGTTTTGATACAGTTCGCTCACATTTAAAAAGGGCATTGTCTCAAGGGTTTTACAGCATTAGTTCTGGCACTGTTTCCCTTACTTTATGTGGCTCAAAAATCTGTTATCCAGCATTTTGATGGGCAACAGTGATACATTCTACATTAATTTGTAGGCTGCCATTGACCTATCTCCATGATTACAAATGTAGATATTGAGCTACCTATAATTTGATCGCAATTAAAGCATTGCGTCTCGGCATATAGAGCAGAGAATAAAGCTCTTTGATAGAATAATATTCATCTTATTTATACTAACCATCATAGCCAACATTAATCTCCATTATGAACACCCCTGAAACAGATCCTAAAGATAGAAGCTTTGGAGCTTTAATATATTTATTTCCCTTAATTTATTCCTTGCCTTTTGGCATCGCTCTTTTAACTCAATTCCCTTGGTTGCGTCAGTTTTTTTCGCCTTTGATCGCTGTTTATGGACTTACTAATAGCTTGCCTTTTGCTAGCTTAATTATTTTCTTTGGCTTGTGGTTTGCGGTGGTCAGGAATGAAAATGTCAGTTATTTCTTGCGATTCAATGGCATGCAAGCAATCTTGCTCAATATTTTGCAAATTTTGTTTAGCTTGATTATGGGTATCTTAGCTCCTGCTTTTGGCGCGCAAGGTCTAATAACTGAAACTCTCAACAATACTGTTTTCATGGGCAGTATAGCCGTTTGTTTCTACTGCATTTTTCGCTCGATTCAGGGGCAATATGCCGAAGTTCCAGCTATTTCTGAAGCAGCATCTTCTCAAATCCGTTGATGAGGTTAATTTTATCTAAGCAAACAAGACGTCAGCTATTTATCAAATTTAGAATGAATAAAGTATCTATAGAACGTTAAGGGGGTATGAGATGAACGACTTCAATATGAATGAAGAACTGCGCTGGACGCCTCAAGCCCAAGCAAAACTAAAAATGATCCCTTTTTTTGCTCGTCCTCAAGCACGCCAAAAAATAGAGGCGCTCGCCAGAAAGGCGGAATTAGAAGAAGTTACGGCGGAAATAGTTCGACAAGCTAGAGTAGAATTTGGACAATAGTTCTTTAGCTGGCTACACCAGACGTAGCAATAAAAGATGTCCGCAGACAGCAAATGGCATAGCGATCGCAGCAAGCAGATATTGCGCCAATATCCCGAAATCAGACAATATTTTGGCGCATACCCTTTTTCCATCGTTGCGATCGCTCTTTTAGTAGCGTTGCAGTGGTCTGTAGCATGGCTAGTAAAAGATTTAGCCTGGTGGCAGGTAGGAGCGATTGCTTTTTTGGTCGGGCAATTCATTTTGCACTCCTTGGCTATATTCGTCCACGAAGCCGCACATAATTTAATCTTTAAAAGTAGGTTAGGGTCTAACTTTGCTTTGTTCTTAGTCGTCTGTGGCTCGCTTTCTTTTGGCGAATCTCTGGCATATATTGGGGTGCATGGCAAAACCCATCACCTACAGCTCAATGACTATCGATACGACCACGAGTTATGGGATCGTCAGCTAGCAGAATTTTCTAGCAATAACCTATCTTGGCGCATTTTTGAAAGCCTAGTTCATTTGTTGCCTGGAGGAGTCATCGTCACGGATTTGCTGACTCCTCATCTAGTCGAAGGCGATCGACGCGAAATCAACTCCGCTAAAATCTCCCAGCCATTTAATGGCTTACTGATTTTGACAAGCTTTGCTTTATATGCCGTAGCATGGTTTGGGATCGCTCCACAAGCTGCTCTATACCTCTTTTGGAGTTTAACTTTGATGGTGAGCAACTGGGGAATTACCTTTCGAGGGCAATCAATTGCCGAACATCACATCTATCAAGCGGGAAAGACTTACTCTACCTATAGCTGGACAAACATTCCTTTCTTTAATACGGGCTACCACGACGAACACCATACCTTCCCTAACGTTCCTTGGATACACCTACCCAAAATTAAACGGATAGCCCCAGAATATTTTACTAACGAAAATCCTTACTCCTACTTTACTTGGTGGTGGCGGTGGGCTAGGTCAATTTTTACCCCTGTTCTCTACAATCGCTACATTCCGTGACTGTTCGAAAAGAAAACATACAAGAAATCTAAATTTGATAATTTCAAGCCTAATGCTTAGTTTATCGGTCTTGTACAGTAAATCATGCAAGACCGATAAATGTTATTATCTTAGATTGTAATCAGCGCAGGAATATAGCTCTGAAATAGGAAATGATGCTGTACTAAAATTTCCTTAGACTCTAATTATAAGTAAATTACTACTCAAGAAAGATCGCACGCCATGATTCACGATATTTTTATGCCCGCCCTCAGTTCCACCATGACCGAAGGTAAGATTGTAGAGTGGACTAAATCTCCTGGAGACAAAGTTGAGAAAGGAGAAACGGTTTTAGTAGTAGAGTCGGACAAAGCCGACATGGACGTAGAATCTTTCAATGAAGGCTATCTGGCAGTTATTATGGTCGAAGCAGGAGAAGAAGCTCCTGTAGGTAGTGCGATCGCTTTAATAGCCGAAACCGAAGCAGAAATCGAAGAGGCAAAAAAACAGGCAGTATCCCATCAAAGAGGCGCAAGCGCGCCTAAAGAAGCCGCTCCTGTAGCGGTAACTGCACCCCCCCAGGTAGAACAACAAGCTGCTGTTGTCAGTAATGCCAGCAGTAATGGCTCCGGCAGGCTGGTGGCTTCTCCTAGAGCCAAAAAATTAGCCAAGCAATTTGGTGTAGATCTAAGCACTCTCAAGGGAAGTGGTCCTTATGGGCGTATTACGGCAGGTGATGTAGAAAAAGCATCTGGTAAGGCGGTATCTGCTCCTGCAGCGACTCCAGTTGGGGTTGCTCCTGCCGCTACAGCAAATTCTGCTCCTGCAGTAACGGCTGCTCGCGTTACACCTACACCTGTAGCTGCACCTCCTGTTAATGTTACCCCTGGAGAAACTGTTGCCCTAAATACTCTCCAAAAGGCAGTAGTGCAAAACATGATGGTGAGTTTGCAGGTGCCTACTTTCCACGTTGCATATACTATTACCACCGATGCTTTGGATCAGCTCTATAAGCAAATCAAGCCCAAAGGCGTAACCATGACTGCTTTATTGGCTAAGGCGATCGCTGTAACTCTCAAAAATCACCCTGTAGTCAATGCTAGCTACAGTCAAGATAGTATTAGCTACAATTCCGAGATTAACGTTGCGGTAGCCGTTGCAATGCCCGATGGTGGCTTAATCACCCCTGTGTTGCGTAATGCCGATCAAATCGATATTTACTCCCTATCTCGCACGTGGAAAGATTTGGTTAATCGCGCCAGAGCCAAACAGCTTCAGCCTGATGAGTACAGTACGGGTACTTTTACCCTGTCTAACTTGGGTATGTTTGGTGTCGATAATTTTGACGCAATTCTACCTCCAGGACAAGGTTCTATCCTAGCGGTAGGTGGCTCAAAACCCCAGCTAGTTGCTGATGATTCTGGCATGATGGGCGTCAAACGCCAAATGAAAGTAAACATTACCTCCGATCATCGCATTATTTATGGCGCGCAAGCAGCAGCTTTCCTCAAAGATTTGGCAACTTTAATTGAAACAAATGCTCAGTCTTTGACTCTTTAAATGGGCTGTGCCTAAGCTCTCAGCTCTCAACTAGACTGGCATAGTGCTGTCGGAAAAGGCAATGTCATGCTTTTCCGACGGTGTTAGTATCTCTTCTTACAGTTTGAAAACCTACTTATATAGTTACTATCCAGATAGCTACTCCCAATAAGTATTCACAGAATATGAATCGTTTTCTTTACGAAAAATCCGTAACCTATCAAGAATGTCTGATCATCCCTTTTGTGTCAGGCTGCATCGATGGTAATGATATTTATTCTTATTCTTTGCTTTCCGAACAAGGATATACCAGTCAACTGCATCAAGCCAAAAATCCAGCTCAATCCTATTCTTCTAAGCTGCCAAAAATTATTGAAATTGCCAAACAGCATCTAGATAGTCAATTTATTCTCGAAGGTTCGAATTATTTTCGCCAACGCTACACCTATCACGATAATCTAATCGTTCTTCATCAGGAAGGAAATAAATGTTTTTACGATCACTATGCTCCCAAAAGACTGGTAAACATTGCAGCCCCCAAAGTATTTGAAAGCGTTTATGAATGTGTTAGCTGGGTAAAATCTGGATTGCAGCGCAACCAAATTTAAGCGATCGCTAGCGATGCTTTGCTAGCGTATGAGTAGATCGACCTGATTAAACTTAAATAAGATTCCCTGTTCCCTTATTGCCAAGCTCAAATTTACTCTATATCTCCAACTTCTTGAACGACAACAAATGGTTGCACGATCAGCGTGGTGAATTGTTTTTGAGGATTGTCATTCCACTCGCTTAGCTGATCTGAAGTTGGTTTTGCCACAGAGCGATTGGCGATCCAGTTTTGTACGGCGCTGGTATTATCCTGCGCGATCGCGACGGCAACCTCCGCCAAATTTAATTCTGGTTTGACTACAATTACAGCATCTCTTTTGGCATGGGGAAGCAAGTCTTGCCAGGATATATCTGCAATGTCTTGACTAAGTTTTTCTTGTAAATCTGGCATTTTAAATTTTTTTTGAATTATGAAGTCTAAACTGTCTGCGTTCGCCGCTATTAGCTTTGAACAGTATCTAAATATTCTTCAAAATCATACCTTATCAACAAACTGAATATGATTAAAGTTGTAATCGGCGTAATGGGTGCAGGGAAACTAGCCAATCCCCAAGATCTCGATCTTGCTTTTGAATTGGGTCAGAGTATTGCCCAAAACAACTGGGTTTTGCTCACAGGAGGAAGAAAAGCAGGAGTTATGGATGCTGCTAGCCGTGGTGCAAAAGCTGGTGGAGGCTTAACTATCGGTATTTTACCAGGGAGTAGCAAAGCAGGCATGTCAGATGCAGTTGATATTTCTATTCTCACCGATCTGGGTAACGCTAGAAACAATATTAACGTATTATCTTCCGATGTTGTAGTCGCCTGTGGAATTGGCTTGGGGACAGCTTCTGAAATTGCCTTAGCATTGAAAAATAACAAGCCTGTAATTTTATTAAATCCTAACGAATTAACCTATCAATTTTTTAGTAGCTTAGCTAAAGATCGAGTATTTCTCGCATCAGATGTAGATCAAGCGATCGCTTTAATCCAAGAAATTTTATCAAATTCAAAATAGAATTTCTGTTGACTTTATAATATTCATTCCTGCCTCGGCAAACTTGTTGAAAGCTGCATCAGCCTGTTCGGTAAAGTCAATGACGTCGGGAATAATTACAGGGGACATACAGTCTTCTAAAAGATAGATTTTTTTAGCCAAATCTTCCTCTCTACCTTGGATTTCCGCCAGTAAGTTATCAACTGTCCAGGCGACACAATGACTCTTTGCTTGTCCTGCAATTATTAACAGATCGAAGTTTAATAGTTTGGCAACCAAACTGCTATTTTTATGGGCAATAGATTTACCATCTGCACTGTCGGTAACTTCGGGACTCAAGACAGAATAATTTTCGGTTAAAGGATTACTACCTTTGAGTTCAAAGTTAGTCTGGCTTTTCCTGGCAATACTATGAAAAAATACCGCTTCCTCTACTGCTGAAACCAAAGCATGACCGATACCACCAAGCATAGAATGATAAGTCCAGATAGTTAAGGGATACTTGCCATCATCGCTTAGTTTTTTTGCATAATGTAAGCCATGCTGCTCTAATTTATTAATATTTCCATCTGTCAAACTATTGGCAAGTTCCAAGTTAACTTTCCATTTACCCTGCTGCACTTCTTCATAGCTAATTATTGTTCCAGGTATTGGATGTTCTCCTACGGCATTAATCCAAAATATTGGATGAAAAATTTGCATTGCAGTATGACTATCCATGGTGGGAATAATCTCTGTAATACTTCTCAGGTTGCGATAGATAAATTTGCACAGCCTAACATTGTCTTCCACCGCACCATTAACAAATAGTTCAAAGTCGGGAATACAAAAGGTATTTTGAACATCAATAAGTAATAAGCCTACTTTTTGAGAATCCTGAGCAGCAGATTTAATATGATGTTCTTTTGCCCAAGTTTCTGCTTCTGCTGCGCGATTGAGATAAGGTACGCGATAGACTTCTCCTACTTTATCGGGATTGAAAAAGTTTGGTTGATTATTAGTTGTTGATTGCTGATTTTTGCCTGTTAATTGAGTATGTTTCATTAATTTTAAAAATACTACAAATTCATAGAGAGTAAGCTATTGTAAAATTTTATTTTTGCAAAAATATTCAAATTTGTCTTTTATGTTTAAAAACCATATTATGGATTTCTCAAAAAGCCCTGCTTTTAAATAAAGGTATTAACATTAAAAAAACTGGCAGGGTTTAGTTTGCCAGTTTTTGATTAATTTAAAACTAATTAGTTGAAAAGACTATTGCTTATCTTCAATTACCTGGTCGATCAAACCGTATTCCATCGCTTCGTAAGCCGACATGAAATAATCGCGGTCGGTATCTTTTTTGATTTTCTCGATCGACTGCCCTGTGTTGTCAGCCATCATTTGGTTTAACTGATCGCGGATGCGTAGAATTTCTTTAGCTTCAATATCGATATCTGTCGCCTGTCTGCGTCCTTGAACTCCACCCAATGGCTGGTGAATCATAATGCGGGAATGGGGCAAAGCCAAACGTTTGCCTTTGGTACCGCCGCAGAGCAAGAATGCCCCCATAGAAGCTGCTAAACCAACGCAGATCGTAACTACTTCTGACTTGATATGACGCATCGTGTCGTAAATTGCCAGACCTGCAGTGACCGAACCTCCAGGGGAGTTAATATATAGATAGATCGGCTTGCCAGGATCTTCGGAATCTAGATACAGCATGATGGCAATAATTTGATTTGCCAAACCATCATTAACGCCTCTTCCTAGAAAGATGATGCGCTCGCGGTATAGGCGATCGTAAATACTAATCCAGTCGCTATATTGTTGTCCTGGAAGCTGATAGGGAACTTTAGGAATACCAATGGGCATGAGAATTATGTTGTATTGTTATTTATTTTTTAAGTGAGGGTCGAAACGGGGGTAGGTAGCTCGCTGGTGCTTTCTAAAACTTTGTCAATCAAACCGTAGTCTTTTGCCTCCTGAGGACTCATGTAAAACATACGATCTGTGTCTTTTTCCAATTTCTCCATCGATTGACCAGTATTGCGGCTAAAAATTTCTAGTACTGCTCGTTTGTTTTCGATTACTTCCTTGGCACGAATCTGAATGTCAGTAGCTTGACCTCGGGCGCCCTGGCGAGCTTGATGTAGAATAATCGTGCCGTTGGGTAAGCTGGCACGGTAGCCTTTTTCTCCAGAAGAAAGAATCATCGCTGCAGTCCCCATTGCTTGACCGATACAGATCGTGTGGACTGGAGGATTGATGTATGACATAGTATCGCAAATAGCGAATGCTTCAGTCTCAAAGCCGATCGAATCGCCACCATACCAAGATGTACCAGTAGAGTTGATATACATGGTGATTGGCTTGTCGGGATCGTCAAACTGCAAAAATAGCAGTTGAGCTACAATTAGCTCGGTTACATCGACGCCGATCTGATCTTTATATTCATCGGATGAGACAAGAGGTAGTCCCAAATAAATAATTCGTTCTTTTAATAGTAGAGAAGGTAAATCTGGTGGTGGAGTACGATAGTTGCCACCGCCTCCTCCTCTGTATGGTGCTTGTACTGCCTTAATTGGTGAGTCCATAGTATCTTTTGTGAATTTACCTCTTACGTTATATTGTTATCTGCCAGAGCAAAATGGTAGAAAAACAACTAATAAGCTTTAATTATTGCTTTTATGCCAAGGTTAGTAAAATGATTTTAACGCATCTATACCCTTAGGTTTTAGCTCGATTCGATCTATAAAACCGAACCCCAACCGAACCACTGCTTTTTCGATGCTCGAATTTATTTCTCCAATTAACTGACTATGGCTAGAACGATCGCATTAATTGCCCACGATGACAAAAAAGACGATATGGTAGATTTTGCTTCTCGCCATGCACCTTTGCTGTCTCGTTATAATTTGGTTGCTACAGGCACTACAGGCAAGTTGATCCAAGAGGCAACAAATCTCAAGATTGAGCGCATGGAATCGGGACCTTTGGGGGGAGATGCTCAAATTGCCGCCAAGATAGTAGAAGGAGAAATCATAGCAGTTATCTTTTTGATCGACCCTCTAAATGCTCAACCCCACGAGCCAGATATTCAGGCTCTACTGAGGATTTGCAATGTTCATTTAATCCCCTTGGCAACCAACTTGGGAACTGCCGAAGCGATCGCCAATAGTTTTGCTCAAAGCCTGGTCGCCCATCTAATTTTTAATCCCGTGTCGGGTAACGGTCAGGGCAAACAGGATTTGGACTTTATCAAAAAAATGTTAGAGCCTCATCTACACTTAGAAGTCCATTTGACTAGTCCCGATATCGATCCCCAAGAATTAGCCCAACAGGCGATCGCTCAAGGTGCAGATTTGATTATTGCTTCTGGAGGAGACGGTACGGTTTCTGCAGTAGCAGGAGCATTGATCGACACGAATATTCCTTTAGGGATCATTCCTCGCGGTACTGCCAATGCTTTTGGCATGGCGTTGGGAATCACGCAACAAATTAACCAGATACGACGAGCCTGTGAAATTATTTTGGCTGGCAAAACCAGGGTAATCGACGCAGCGAGATGCAACGACTTGCCTCTAATTTTATTAGCGGGTATTGGCTATGAGGCAGAAACAATTGAGAAGGCAGACCGCGAAGCCAAAAATCGCTGGGGTTCTCTGGCGTATATTATGGCAGGATGGCAGCAGTTAGACGAACAAAAACTGTTTGAAGCAGAGGTAGAAATTGAAGGAGAAGTCAAGATTTTCCAGGCTGGTGCAATCACAGTGGCTAATGCTGCTCCGCCAACGTCCGTTTTGGCACAGGGAATTGGTGAGGTAGTGGCTAATGACGGCTTGCTGGATATTACCATCGCCACGGTAGATAATAAATTGCAGGCAGTTACCACTCTTTTTAGTATGCTCGGTGCTGCTTTAATTAAAACCAGCGCGGAGCTAGACAACATCGTTCACGTGCGAGCGCGCAAGGTCAAGATATCTGCTGCACCCGAACAAAAAGTTGTTCTTGATGGCGAAATTATTGGCAATACTCCCCTAGAGATCGAGTGTTTGCCTCAAAGTTTGACTGTTTTTGCCCCCTCCAACGAGCAAAATTAATTGTGACCGCCAACTAAATCCTAATTATTTAAAACCGCAGTCAAGGTGCTGACAAAATTAGGATAAGAAATCGAGGCAGCTTCCGCACGACCGATTGTAGTTTGTCCTTCGGCTCTTAATGCTGCGATCGCCAGACTCA
>JBCDCO010000180.1:0-11641 GCA_039181635.1 Cyanobacteria bacterium P01_G01_bin.19
GCGGAAAACTAGGCTGGTTTCGAACACTTTGGGTTGGTGGGCTCGTTGGGAGGTCCTATGTAAAATCATCCCATAATTGCGCTGGGTATTGGAAATTTACTGGTCTGTAACCGCAGAGCCGAACATTTTTTAATCGACTCTGGAATCGACTATACGATAATTCGCGCGGGAGGCTTACTCGATGCGGAGGGCGGAGTTAGAGAACTGCTAGTGGGTAAGAACGATCGCTTTTTATCTGGAGATAGTCCTTCTAGTATTCCCAGGGCAGATGTGGCTTCAGTGGTGGTCAGTGCTTTAAAAGAACCTGCTGCTCGCAATAAAGCATTCGATTTGGTTTCTAAACCAGAATCAGACTCTAATGTTCCAGCATTGCGAGATTTTGCTAGTTTGTTCGAGCAAACTACTGGCGGGATGTAAATTTATAGTCGTTTAAATTAATTTTGAGACAACCTAATATATTTTTTCGGGGGAATAGGGAAAAGGGATTGCGAGAAAAAAACGTTGCGGGGGTTACCCCCCTTGTACCAAAGGGATACCGCAAGCATAAGGTTATTGTCGAGGGTAGGAATTGGGGAGAATTTGTACAAGCTTGATTTGTATCATTCTTATTTGAAATAACTATACTTGAGCTAGATTATTTCTAGAATAAAAAATGATAATTTTGGGAACAAGCCATTAAGACCAGATAAATATTGCCTAAAATGACTAACTCAACCCAGGAACCAAATAACTTTTTTATGGTTGCCATTGGTGCTTCTGCGGGTGGTTTACAGGCATTAGAGTCATTTTTTAGCAATTTACCAGACCATCCCAATGCAGCATTTGTGGTGGTGCAGCATTTGTCTCCTGATCATCGCAGTATGATGACGGAGATTCTACAACGGAAGACGCCGATGTCAGTTAATCCGATTGAAGATGGCAGGTCGATTGAATCAGGTCAGGTTTATGTCTTGCCTCCCAGCAAGCATTTGATTGTCAAAAATCGTCGTTTCTGTTTATTAGACTCCCCTGAGTCTTTTGATTATCCCATCGATAAATTCTTTCGTTCCCTAGTACGAGAATGGAAAGAAAAAACTATTGCCATCTTGCTCTCTGGTACTGGTAGGGATGGTACAGAAGGAATCCAAGCTATTAGTAGAGTTGGTGGAATTGGTTTGGTACAGTCGCCAGAAACCGCCCAGTTCAACAGTATGCCCAGTAGTGCCATCCCCTCGGGCTTGGTAGATGAGATTCTTTCTCCTCAAGAATTAGCCCAAACTGTCTTTGAGTTAATTCGCTACTCTGATAATTTTCCTGATTCCTCCCCTAAAGAAGCGGTTTTAATCGACCCCGAAAAGTTACAAACTATTTTAAATATTCTTGCTGAACGGGAAGAAATTGATTTTTCCCACTATAAAATTAGTACTCTCTCTCGTCGGATTCACCATCGCTGCGCCCTAACCCATAGTAGCAATCTCAAAGAATATATCGACCTGCTTCAAGATTCGGAAGAAGAACAAAAATTACTGCGTCGGGATTTATTAATTGGCGTAACGCAATTTTTCCGCGATCGCCCTGCTTGGGAGTTTTTAGAATCCCAGGTGTTACCTAGATTAATCGCGAAGTTGAAACACCAGGAACAATTGAGAATTTGGGTTTCTGCTTGCGCGTCAGGAGAAGAAGCTTATTCGATGGCAATGCTGGTGGATGAAGCGATCGCTAAAGCCGACAAAGAGGTTCAAGTTAAGATTTTTGCCACAGATATTGATAGTGATGCCCTAGAAATTACTGCTAAAGGAACTTATCCCGAAACCATCGGCAACGATCTTAGTCCCGAAAGGTTAGAGAAATATTTCACCTTTACGGGAGAGCATTTTCGAGTCAAGCGTTTTTTACGGGAAATGTTAATCATTGCCCCCCACGACCTGACCAAAAATGCGGGCTTTTCTAAAATGAATTTGGTTAGCTGTCGTAATGTGCTGATTTATATGCAGCCTCAACTACAACAGCACGTTTTGCGACTTTTGCACTTTGCCCTAGCAAACCAAGGAATTTTATTTTTGGGCAGTTCGGAAACTTTAGGGGAGTTGAGTGAAGAGTTTTCTACCGTACAGGAGAAATGGAAAATTTTTCGCAAGCGAAGAAATACTACTTTGTCTGTAGGGCAAATTACCCGCCAACCTATAGTTAACCAGATTCCCGCAGCTTCTCGTACTAAAGCTAGAGCAGACCGTCAATCAGATCGGTTGTTATCAGAAGTATTTAAGTATTGCCTCAACGAACAACCCCTGACCTGTTTGTTGGTCAATCAAGATAACCAACTAATGAGAGTATTTTACAATGCTGCTGGACTATTAGAGTTTCCCGTAGGAGAAGCAATTTTAGATGTTACGGAAATAGTCAATCCTGGTTTAAGATTGCCCCTTTCTACTGCCCTGCATCGTGCCAAACGCGATCGCGCAGCCTACCCGAAGGGTAATCGTCAGTTAGTTTTGTATACGGGAATTAAGATCGAGCGTGAAGGAGAAGAACTTAACGTTAGTTTGCGGGTGGGTTCTCAGGCAGAAAATTCAGTTTTAGGGGATTATCTAATTGTAGTTTTGGAAATAGAAGCTCCTACGGTATCTCCCACCGCAGCAATGGGATTTAATATTGATGAAGAGGCAGCCAATCAATTAACAGAATTAGAATACGAACTGCAACAAACTCGCGAGAATTTGCAAGTCACCATCGAAGAATTAGAAACTACTAATGAAGAACAGCAGGCAACCAATGAAGAATTGCTAGCCTCTAATGAGGAACTGCAAAGTATTAACGAAGAACTACAGTCGGTTAATGAAGAGCTATACACCGTCAACGCGGAACATCAGACGAAAATTCAGGAATTAACCCAGTTAAATAACGATGTTGACAATTTACTCCGCAGTACCGATATTGGCGTTATTTTTTTAGACCGCAGGTTAAATATCCGTAAGTTTACCCCTGCTGCAACTCAAGCAATTAATATTAAGCCTAACGATATTGGTCGTCCCATTGCCGATATTACCAATAATTTAGCATTAACCAATTTATCAGCCATCTTTGGGCAGGTAATCGATCGCCAAGAATCCTTAGAACAAGAGGTCAAAATCACCTCAACAGAAGAACAATTACTGATGCGGGTTAATCTCTATCTGCGGGAAAATGGCGACAACGATGGGGTTGTAATCACCTTTGTCAAAATCGACGAATTAAAACGAGTTCAAGAAGAACTACATCGAACCAATTCTTTACTCGAAAATCTCTATACTACTAGTCCCGCAGGTTTGAGTCTCCACGACCAAAGTTTTAGATATCTGAGAATCAATCAAGCTTTAGCCGATATCAACGGCTTTACTATTGAAAAACATCTGGGCAAAACCATTGCCGAAATCGTACCTCAATTATCCCCTACCATCGAACCGATCTTGCGTCGGGTCATCGAAACCAACCGACCAGTTTGCAACGTGCAAATTCACGGCAGCACTCCTGCTGCCCCCCATATTAAACGCTATTGGAGTGCCAGTTACTATCCTGTAGATCTACTCAACGGTAACAGGGGAGTTGGTTCGGTGGTTGTGGATATTAGCGATCGCATTAAAGCCGAAAAATCCCTCCAAGAAAGTGAAGCTAAATTACTGGAAGCTCAAAGTATAGCTAATCTGGGCAATTGGGAGATTGAGGTAGGGGAAAACTTCGAGTTAGAGACAGCTAGGGCAATTTGGTCGGCAGAATTGTTCCGTATTTACGGTTTAGATCCAGATTTACCCGTACCTACCTTTGCCGAATTACTAGAATTTCATCCCCCTGAAGATCGAGCAACAATACGCTCTGCTTTTGCCAAGTTACTTTCAGACTGTACTGACTATAGTTTAGATCTACGTTGTGACCTTCCCGATGGTGAAACGCGCTACCTTAATAGCATTGGCAGGGCTGTTTGTGACAATTCAGGAGAAGTAATCAAGCTATACGGTACGGTAATGGACATTACCGATCGCAAGCAAATTGAAGCCGAACTAATCAGACAAAATCGAGCCTTAGAAGAAGCGATCGCCGTAGCTCAAGCTGCGGATTCGGCTAACCAAGCCAAAAGCAACTTTTTAGCCAATATGAGTCATGAAATTCGCACCCCCATGAATGCGATTATTAGCGTGGCTCAACTGTTAGAGCTAACCGAACTTGACGAAGAGCAAACAGAATTAGTAGAAATTCTTAAATCTAACGATAAAAAACTGCTAACTCTAATTGATGATATTTTAGATCTGTCCAAAATTGAGGCGAAGGAACTTAAATTAAATCCTCAAAAATTTGCTTTAGAAGTGTTAACTCTAAACCTGTCGCATACTTTCGCACCCCAAGCCAAAGAAAAAGGGCTTGAGTTAACTTACGAGTTATCTCCCACCTTACCCCAATGCTTAATCGGTGATGACTTCCGTTTACAACAGGTATTGAGCAACTTAATTAGTAATGCCCTCAAATTTACCGCCCAAGGACAAATCAAAATAATTATTAATCCTGAAGCCGAAACAACTACAGAAGATACAGACTCAATTAAAATTCGGTTCATGGTTGAAGATACGGGAATTGGAATTGCCGAATCCCAGCAAGAAAAGTTATTTCAGCCATTTATCCAAGGGGACGACTCCACTACCCGTCGGTACGGCGGAACGGGCTTGGGTTTGACCATTAGCCGTCGCTTGGTAAAGTTAATGGATGGCACGATTGGTGTAGAAAGCGTAGTCGGACAGGGTTCGACTTTTTGGTTTACTCTACCCCTAGAAATAGCAGCAATAACTGAGGACATATCCCGCTCGGAATTTACTACGACCACCTCAGAAGCAGTTTCTGTCAATTCACCGCGATTGCCAAAGATCTTGCTAGTCGAAGATTATCCCGATAGCCGAGACTTGTTACTGTTTATGCTGGAAAGTAGGGGCTACCAGACAGATAGCGTTAATAACGGTCGAGAAGCATTAGATAGATTGACACAGCAACAATACGACCTAATCTTAATGGACTGTCAAATGCCCGAACTCGACGGCTATCAAGCAACCCAAATTATTCGAGACCGAGAAGGTGAAGCTAGACACACTATCATCATCGGACTTACCGCCCACGCTATGAAAGGCGATCGCCAGAAATGTTTAGATGCTGGTATGGATGATTATCTCAGCAAACCAATTGATTTTATGCAGTTGAACAATACTATTCAAAAGTGGAGCGCGAGTTAAGATCGCCATCGTAAAACACTAAACCAACGATTACGATCTCAAGCTTGGGGTAGATGTATTTGTTTTAGGAGTTTAGCTATCAATTAAGTACAGATAGCTAATAGAAAAATGAATATTCCAGCGGACATTACAGAACTTTGGGAAAACTTAGCCATCCCGCAAGGAGGCAAAATTATTTATGTAGTTCTCGATGGTGTAGGTGGCTTACCAGATAACCAACGAGGTGGTACTGAGTTACAGGTTGCCCAGACTCCTAACCTAGATAAATTAGCCCAGCAGTCTAGCTGTGGTTTATTGGAAGTTGTTGCTCCTGGTGTCACCCCTGGAAGTGGTCCTGGACATCTAACCCTATTTGGTTATCATCCTTTTAAATATCGTTTGGGGAGAGGAGTTCTTTCTTCTTTGGGCATTGATTTTGACTTGAAAAAGGGAGATGTAGCAGCTCGTGCTAACTTTGCCACGATGGATGAGGAGGGAAAGATAAGCGATCGCCGTGCGGGCAGAATTGCGACGGATTTAAATCAACGTCTCTGTCAAAAGATTCGGCATCGAGTCAAACTGGATTTTGCTGGAGAATTTTTCTTTGAAACTGTCAGCGAACATCGGGCAGTATTGGTATTGCGAGGAGAAGGTTTGGGAGGAGATTTGCCCGATACCGATCCTCAACGCACTGGAGTTGCACCCAACCCACCTCAAGCTAAATCAGAAGGTTCCCAAAAAACTGCCGAGTTAGTTAGTTCCTTTATCGAACAGGTCCAAGAAGTTCTTCAAGATGAAACATCAGCTAATATGGTTTTATTAAGGGGCTTTGAGCAATATCATCCAATTATTTAACCATCGAAGGCATCAAGGATTTTGACAGGGAAACCCATCAGTCGTGGCAAGCAAAATGCGATCGCTTGGCACAATCAGGACTGAGAATTCTGGCGATCGCCGAAAAAACTGTTGATAATTCCGAGGTAAAACCCTATGAAAATTTAACTTTACTCGGTGTCGTGGGGTTACTCGATCCGCCCCGACAGGATGTTAAAAAAGCCCTTAAAGCCTGTCACGATGCGGGAATTAGAGCCATTATGGTTACGGGCGACCAACCCGTAACTGCCCGCAATATTGGACTGGCAGTTGGTTTGACTACCGAGTCAGAAGTTGCAGCCGAACCAGGTAAAGCACTTAAAAACCCCGACGAATTATCTCAACAAGAACGCGAACGATTGCGACAAATCCCGATTTTTGCCCGCGTTAGCCCCGAACAAAAACTAAACTTAATCGCTCTCAATCAAGAAGCAGGATCGATTGTCGCGATGACTGGGGATGGAGTAAACGATGCCCCTGCCCTCAAAAAAGCCGATATTGGCGTGGCAATGGGCAAACGCGGAACTCAGGTAGCCCGCGAAGCAGCAGATATGGTACTGCAAGATGACGCTTTTGGCACAATTATTGCTGCTGTGGAACAGGGAAGGGCAATTTTTAACAATATTCGCAAATTTACCCTCTATTTGCTCTCTGGTAACGTAGGAGAAATTATCGCCGTCGCTGCTGCTTCCCTTACCGATTTCCCCTTGCCTTTGTTACCCCTGCAAATTCTGTTTCTTAATGCGGTGAACGATGTCTTTCCTGCCTTAGCTTTAGGTTTGGGTGCGGGTAATCCTAGCTTAATGCAGCATCCTCCTCGCGATTCTAAAGAATCTATTTTAACTACCAAACACTGGTGGGCGATCGCTCTATACGGTTTATTAATTGCTGTTACCGTACTAGCTGCATTTTATTTAGCCTTGATTACCCTCAATTTTGACGCACCAAAAGCCGTTACGATCTCCTTTCTTACTCTGGCATACGGCAGATTATGGCACGTCTTTAATGTGCGCGATGCTGGTTCGGGTTTGATTCGTAACGAAATTACTACTAATCCCTATATTTGGGGGGCATTACTTATTTGTACGGGTTTATTATTATCTGCGGTTTATTTACCAGGACTCCATGATGCCCTGCAAACCGTCAATCCAGGGGTAAACGGTTGGGGGCTGGCGATCGCCATGAGCTTTATTCCTGTGATAGTTGGGCAAATAGTAAAAGAGACTCGGTGACTGGGGGATTGTTTATCTGTATTATTTTTGTTTGGATTGCATACATTTAGTATTTTGGAATTATGCAGCGGAAAAAAATCTTAAAAAAAATTATATTACTATCTATCATTAAAAATAAACGCTTAAAATGTCATCATCTCAGCAAGCGGAATTTATTCAGTCAAATATTTTGATAGTTGACGACTGCTTAGATAATGTAGAACTTCTAGCAACTATACTCGTCAATTGTGGATATAAGGTGCTAACTAGCGATCGCGGTACTTTAGCTATCGAACAGGCGAAAAATGATACTCCAGACCTGATTTTACTCGATATTTGTATGCCCGAACTGAATGGTTTGGAATTTTGTCAAATTCTTAAAGAAGATCCCCGTACCCAAAATATCCCGATTATCTTCTTAAGTGCGTTACAAGAAACAGAAACTAAAGCTCAAGCCTTTAAGCTAGGGGGAGACGATTATATTACGAAACCCTTCAACATCGAAGAAGTGTTAATTAGGGTCGAAAATCAGTTAAAAAAATATCGTTGGCAATCAGAACTCAAAGCTCACAATATTCGTTTAGAACAAGAAAATCTTCAACTCAATCGCTTGGCTACCGTAGATAGTCTGACGAACATAGCTAATCGCCATTATTTTGAGGAATTTTTAAGCAGAGAATGGTATCGAGGGATCAGAGAGCAGTTTTCTTTATCGTTAATTTTGGCTGACATAGATTATTTTAAACTCTACAACGATCGCTTTGGTCATCGAGCAGGAGATCTTTGTTTGCAAAAAGTAGCTGGGGCAATATCTAACACTATCAAGCGTCCTGCGGATTTGGTTGCCCGCTATGGTGGTGAAGAGTTTGCCATAATTTTGCCTCAAACCCCAGCCAATAATGCTTTACATTTAGCGGAAAAAATACGCTTAGAAGTTAAACGACTCAATCTAGCTCATCCAGAATCTTGCACAGCTGATATTGTATCTCTTAGTTTGGGCGTTGCTTCGGTTGTTCCAAGTCCCAAATACACCATCGAACAGTTAATTGTTACTGCGGATAAGGCATTATATCGAGCTAAAAAACAAGGTCGCGATCGCTCATTTAGAGGAGAAATTTCTGCTCATTTGAATTAGAGCTTTAGCCTAGTAAAAGGAATCTCTTAAACTTTAAAGTTGCCATTGAAAGAAATTAACCATATTACCTAGAATACGATGTCGCCACCAAGAACGTTGTTGCCAATCGGCAAAGGTTATCTGTTTACTACAAGCAAAGCCATTGTGGAAAACATTTTGAATATTGTTGATGAGTTCTGGTTGGGAGCTAACAATATCTAGTTCTTCATTGTGGTCGAAACTGCGGGGATCGAAATTAGCACTACCAAATATCACCCAGCGATCATCAATCAATAACATCTTAGCGTGGGTCATACTGGGTTGATATTCATAAATTGCTACTCCTCCTTGAAGTAATTTGCCATAGTGTTCGTAAGAAGCATAGTAAACGGGTTTTTTATCGCTACGTTTGCTGGTGGTCAAAATCCGCACATCGATTCCTTTTTGCTTGGCTGTCACTAGTAAATCTTGAGAATTGGGATCGGGGAGAAAATAAGGACTAGCTAACCAGATTCTGGTTTTAGCAGCCATAATACTGTTGTATTTTAAAGCTTTGATGGGGGAAAAACGATATTCAGGATTGACCCCTGGAGTAATCAGCATCGGATACTGAGGCTTACTGTATGGTGGCAATTGTTCTCTGGCTAAATTAGCAGTACCACCACCGAATGTCCAATGTTGGGAAAACACCCCTGCGAGCCAGAAAATTATGTCTCCTTCTAAACGCATCTCCACATCTAACCACGGTTGAGTATCGTCGTCTTTTTCTGTCCCATCCCAAAGATCCGAAATACCTGCCCCTCCAATTAAAGCTACTTGACGATCGATCAGTAACAATTTGCGGTGGGTGCGTCCAGCATAATCCAGAGGGGCTTTCCATTTAAAAGAATTAAAAAAGACAATTTTCACGCCTACTTTTTGCAGACGTTGCCAATACTTCTCAGATATATCTTTAGTACCGTAACTATCTACAATTAATCTAATTGCTACTCCCGCCGTAGCTCGTTCGGCGATCGCCACTGCAAAATTATCCGCTCGGTTGCCAGGAGTCATGAAAAAAGTTTCAAAATCAATGGTGTGCTGTGCTTTACTTATGGCATCGAGGCGAGCTTGTTGAATTAAATCGGGTTCTGCCCAAAAATCAGTTATTACTCCCTGAGTAACAAATGAATTGGTAATGCTAGCTAAAGTCTTGGCAAAATCGTGATTTTCTGGGTTAGGAAGATTATTGGCTCGATATTCAACGCGATCGCGAAAAGCTCCTTGAAAATAAAAGCCAACTAACAAAATTAGGCTGAAAATTACTAGAGCGATCGCTAACCACCAGATAAGAGTAAAAATTACGTGCAACATTATCCGACTAATTTTTTGACTGGGTGGCTGGGTGATATTATTCCGCTTGACGGTTTAGCCTTATTATCCCGCCCTGATGGGACGAATGGGGGGACTAGATGACTTGGAAAGTAAGAAAATCCTTAGTCGAGCAGTTGAGTTAGGATTTGCAGAAAATTACTAATATCTAGAGGCTTGTTTATGTGGCAATCGAATCCCGATGCCAGGCTTCTTTCTCGATCCGTATCGGATGCATAAGCTGAAAGAGCGATCGCGTTAGGCTGTTCTTTTTGCATTGTCGGTAACTCTTTTACTCTCTGCATCAATTCATAACCATCCATCCCAGGCATAGCAATATCGCTGACTAAAATATCGGGTTGAAATTGCTCGATTACCCTCAATGCTTCGATTGCTGAAGCTGCACTTTTAGTGGTTACACCTTCATTTTCTAGGACAAAAATCAATAAATCTCTGGAACTATCATCATCGTCCACAACTAACGCTTTAATCCCTTCCAGATTCTTCGTGGTTGGAAGTGGACTGTTGGTCGATCCTAACTTATTCCTCGCATTTAGTACTGGTAAAGCAAAGGTAAAAGTCGCTCCTTGCCCCACTCCAGGACTATCTACGCCGATTGTTCCTCCATGTAATTCTACCAAGTGACGCACGATCGCCAGCCCTAACCCCAGTCCTCCCTGAGCTCTAGTGTTGACGTTTTCTGCCTGCCGAAAATAATCAAAAATATGGGGTAAAAATTCGGGTTCGATTCCTTTTCCCGTATCTTTAATTTGTACTTGAACTGTATTATTTACAGAAGTTAGGTTAATCTCGACCCTACCACCATTGGGAGTAAACTTAATCGCGTTAGTTAGCAGATTCCAGATTACCTGTTGTAGACGAGTAGAATCTCCCCAGACTAAATCTTTATGGTTAGAGAAATCGGTATTAATTTGAATTGATTTAGCTTGTGCCGATAGCTTAATCGTATCTATAGCATTACTAATAATATTGCTTAACTTAATTGGTGCAGCTTGCAGTTCAATTTTCCCGCGAATAATTCGCGAGATATCTAAAATATCTTCAATCAGTTGGGATTGCAACATAGCGTTGCGCTGAATAATGTCTGCCCCTTTTTTCATCTGCGCTTCGCTGAGAGTGCCAGTCTGCAATAATTGCGACCATCCTACAATCGGATTCAAAGGAGTTCTCAATTCGTGGGAAAGAATGGCTAAAAACTGATCTTTAGCCCGATTAGCTGCTTGCGACTCTTCTAATAATTTGGCTCGTTCGGCTTCGGCTTGTTTAATTTGAGTAATATCTCGCAGCGACAGAATATAAGCGTTTTTGCCCTGCCAGCGAATATGACTGACTCTCATCTGTGCCACTAAATCTTGTCCTGAAGTTTGAGGAAGATCTACTTCTACATAATCACCATCAACGACAGGAAAACCCAAAGGCTCGCCAATTAATTCTGCTTCCGACTTAGCAAAAAGTTCTAATGCTGCAGGATTAACAAACTCAACTTTACCTCTTTTATTAACCACAATAATGCCATCAGCATTGTCTGTAATTAGCTGTTGTAGTTGTTGTTCTGTTTGAGCGGTGCATTGCGCCACATGAAAACAGGTATTGGGTTCGGCTAAGGCTTGGGTGACTGCTGTGGGTAATCGCTCCAACTCCGTTGCAGGGATGTAGTCGGTTGCTCCTGTTTTGATTGCTGCTACTGCTTGAGAAATGCTAGCTGTATCATTTATTACTATAACGGGAATATCTAAATTATTAACCAACAGCAGGTCAATTACTTCTCTAAGAGATAGGTTCATAGAACCCGCATGATAGAGAATTAGATCGAATTGAGATCCAAGAGATTGTTGATACTCTGCTTTACTTGCTACTTGCTGCCA
>JBCDCO010000181.1:0-11540 GCA_039181635.1 Cyanobacteria bacterium P01_G01_bin.19
ATCGCCAAAGGAGTCGGCTCGATTTTGGTCGCTAATATTTTGGGGAACGTTACGGGAAGCTTGGTCACTGGTTTGATTTTGCTCAATGCGATCGGCACTTCGTGGTCGATAAAACTGTTGTCTTGCTTGGGACTAGGCTTTTTAATCGCCATTAAGCCTCAGTGGCTCAAAGCCAAACTAACTCTGGCGACTGCAGTGGCTGCGGTAGCTTTAGCGATCGCTTTTCCGAGCAATAGTAAATTCTGGGCGGCTTTGCAGGGAGTACCCGCCGATAACTATTTTATTGTTGCCGAAGACTCGACCAGCGTTGCGGCGATCGCAGAGAATGAGGTAAAGGGGAAACTATATGCCAGCGGTCAAATACAGGCAAACTTTCCCTACATGCATATTCATGGCTTATTGGGCAGCATACCCGCGCTGCTTCATCCTAATCCGACCGAAGTGATGATTATCGGTTTAGGTTCGGGAGGCACGCCCCATAGCATCGGTACCAATCCCGTAACCAAAGAGATCAAGGTTGTGGAGCTATTGGGGGCAGGACTAACGGTATTAAAAGAATACGCTTATACTCCTTTAGGCAAACCTTTGAAAAATCTATTTGCAGACCCCCGCTACAATATCGTTATCGGCGATGGCAGAAGAGAGCTAGCTTTGAGCGATCGAAAATTTGACATTATCGAAGCCGACGCCATTCAACCCTGGCGATCGCGTGCGGGAATGCTATATTCTCAAGAGTTTTTTCGCCAGGTACGTTCTAAGCTCAAGCCTGGGGGCTTTTTTGTTGAATGGAACGTCGGTTCTAATACCAAGGAGACAATGTTAAGTGTCTTTCCTCATGTAACTAGTATTGGTCTGGGTAAAAGCAAAAATCTTTGGATTCTTGTTGGCAGCGAGCGCCCAGTCGAGTTTAACCGACAGCTATTATTGAGTAAGTTGAATCTACCTCCTGTAATCGATTTTCTCGAGGACAAGGTTGGCATTGATGTAGAGCAAGTTCGTCAAGATGTTAAGGCTGCGACTGTAAAATCTTACGAGCAAACTGCCAAGACTAAATCGACGAAAGTCAATACCGATTTATTTCCCAGAGGGGAATACTATCTTAATGCCAACGCCAGCTAGATTTAGTAGAACAAATTATTGAATAAATTTACCAATATAATCCCAAAATAAAGAGACTACTGGTTTGGTAGTCCCTTTTAAAAAATTGTTCGATATTGTTCGGTTTCGATCTAATTTGCTTTAGCTAGCAAAATTAAGCTTCTTTGCTTTTAGTGAAATAGTCGCTTAAGGCATCGGCAATAATCTGGTTCATTGGTCTGCCTTCTTTTTGAGCAATTTCTTTTAACTGAGGAAAAACATCATCGGGTACGCTCACGCGACGTTGGTTTTTGCGGAATTTGCGTTTTGTAGTATCTGTATCCATATAGCTTCCTATGGTGTAGTTTGCAGCAAAATTACGAATGGCAGCGAATCCGACGCGACTGCAGAATGAACCAAAGCTTTCTTTTGATTTACGATTTTGTCTAAAGAAAACAAAGATAGGCTCAAAAAAGGTTTCAAGCTCTTCCACAGGCATTTTTTGCTCGTATGGTTGGGCTAGTTGAGTTTGATTGGGAGTCCCTCCTAACCAGATTTGGTATTTTCCAGGGGCGCTACCAACAAATCCTAACTCTGCCATGTAGGGACGAGCGCAGCCATTAGGGCATCCCGTCATCCGAATCACGAAGTGTTCGTCTACCATTCCTAGTTTATTCAATAATGACCGAATGCGATCGGTAATTCCTGGCAAGGCTCGCTCAGATTCTGTAACAGCTAACCCACAGGTAGGTAATGCTGGGCAAGCCATAGAATAGCGAGTTAGAGGCTCGATCGCATTGGGATCTGTTTCAATACCTCTATTTTTTAAAATGTTTTCGACGGTTTCTTTGTGTTCTGGAGCTATCTCACACAAGATAATGTTGTGATTTCCCGATAGACGCATAGGTATATTGAGCTGCTCGACAATTTCTCGCAGAGCAGTTTTGAGCTGAAGTGCGCCTTCATCTTTGACTCGACCATTTTCTACGCTGATGCCAAAGAACCACTTACCATCTCCCTGTTCGTACCAACCTAGATAGTCTTGATACTCCCATTTAGGTAGTTTTTTAAATGGCTTTAATTCCTTGCCAAGATATCCTTCAACTGTAGACTTAAACTTTTCTACTCCCCAGTCATGAATTAAATATTTCATGCGGGAATGACGACGATTAAAGCGATCACCATAGTCTCTTTGAGTGGCAACGATTGCCTTCACCAGATCGTAGACATCTTCTTGATCGACATAGCCAATTTCGTCTGAGATTCTAGCGAAGGTTGTGTCCAAGTTGTGAGTTCTTCCTAAGCCACCACCTGCAAGAACATTAAAGCCCTGTAGTTCTCCTGTTTTGTCAGTGATTACTACCAAACTAATATCATGGGTATAGACATCAATGGAGTTATCTCCAGGTACGGTTACACAGATTTTAAACTTGCGGGGCAGAAACTGCTCACCATAGATTGGTTCGGGACTATTTTCAACAATCATCCCGTTGCCTTTGCTTTTTCTGGCAGCCTTGACTTCTGGTGCTTCCTCGGCACTGATGGCTTTTTCTCCATCTAACCAAATTTCATAATATGCCCCACTTTGAGGATTGAGCAAATCGGCAATGTTGTTAGCATATTCAAAGGCATACTGATATTCGGGCTTATTCTTGAAAGGTGCGGGGGGAGACATTGCGTTGCGGTTGACATCTCCACAGGCACTGAGGGTAGAACCCATGTTGTTTAGAATACCCTGAATTACACTCTTGATATTCTTTTTCAGGATTCCATGAATCTGGAATCCCTGACGAGTTGTTACTCTCAAGGTATGATTGCCATATTCATCAGACATTTTCTCTAAAGCCAAGAAAAGTTCTGGCGGAATAAATCCTCCTGGACTGCGGGTGCGCAGCATCATTTGGTAGTCTTTTTCTTGACCTTTTACCCGATTATCGCGGTTGTCTTGCTGATACGAACCGTGAAACTTCAAGATCTGAATCGCATCTTCACTAAAATGCGTTGTGTCTTGCTTGAGTTCTGTTAGCAGAGGCTCTCTTAAGAAATTACTGCGTTCTTTTAGTTTTTCTACTTTAGATCTTTTTACAGGAGTTTGAACCATGTTCTTCTTAAATAAATACCGAGGAGGGTGTTTTGTCTTTTGCTACTCTGCGGTTTAGGGCTCTACTTTTATCTTAGCGCTTGCCAACAGTTCTAGTGTTTCAATACTAGTCAGGGAGAATATAAAAACACAATTACAGTCTGTTTTGCTTTACTAAGCTAAAAATTGCGTTTAAAACCGTCGGTTATATTTTTTTACATCTATTTGAGATGCGATGCTTGCCTTGTTGCAACTCACCAGAGAATTATTATCTTCTCATTTTTGTAACAAGGATTACAAGTCTTTATTATAAAAATACTTATATCAACTCGTACCAAAAAGCTCGGTTTGCAGTTTGATTACTTAGTATTTATGCGTTGAGAGTGAAAAGTAATCTGCTTTTGCTAGCTACTCAGTTACTCGATTGCTTGGCCTCTGTTGAATTCTTATAGCCAAAAAAGTCAATTCGATAGTCAGTAATTTTAACTCCTGTTTCGACCTCAATCTTTTCGATCATCGATTTTGGTAATTCAATCTGCAAGTCGATAATCTGGTTGGTATCGAGACAGTTGACATGACTGTGAGAATCACTGATATTGCCATATAATCTACCATCAGAACGTTCTACGCATTCGATGATGCCACCTGCCGATAGAGCATCTAGGTTTTGGTAGACTGATGTGTGACCGATTTCTTTTCCTTCTTGGTTGAGAAGATCGTATATTTCTCTGGCAGAAAGATGATTTTCGTTATTCCACAATAGTTCTAAAATGTAACGACGCTGACGACTCACTCGCATCCCTAGTTCCTGACAGCGAGCGATCGCATCTTCCAATGAATTTATGGGTATTAGGTTTGCCTTGGTTGTTTTCATCGGCAAAGCTCAATTAACTTGAGTTTGTACAACTTATACATAGTCATTACCACTTTAACTTAAAATATAGATTATTGTCTAACTTTGGAACTTGTATCGTTAATTTTAGCTTAATACAATTATTCTGTTCTCTGTCTTTGTAATACTTCTTGTGACTATAAAATTAACTATAGATAATCAAACGATCAACAGCTTAGATTTAGCGAAAATCAAAAATAAAATCGAACCTGCGATCGCTCAAAACGCCCTAATCGATTACGAACAGCAGCTACAGTTTGAGATTGACTATGAGAGAGAAGCGGACGATCCCCGCGAGCTTTCAGAGATACCAGAGATTCGTCTCTGGTACGTGAGATTAGATTCGGTTTATCCTTGGTTGCCGTTTTTGCTAGATTGGAAAACGGGCGAATTAGCTCGTTATGCAGCAATGCTAGTACCCCATCAGTTCAATCGTAGTGAAGGTATTATTTTTAATCCCGAAGCTTTGGAACTATTTGTCATGCAGAAAATTTTTGTGATCTCAGATTGGCTCAAGCAACAAGATATTCCAGAGCGATCGCGTTTGAAATCGATGGCAAAATTATTTGGTTATGAATTAGATGATGCTTTTTTCGAAATGATTTAGAGTTGCGGGGACTATTGGGATAAAAAAATACCGCCTAGCTGCGATACTGGGCGGTTTTTAAATACCTATTTATTCTACTTTTGTGGGTGTAGTTTGATAGCGTAAGACTCTACATTGCAGAGCCCACACCAGCATAAGCACCGTAGAAAAAGATACCAACAACGGCGATGACACCCATGCCAGCGACTGTTGCCACAATCCACAAAGGAATTCTTCCATCTGCAAACATTGTTTTAAATCTCCTACTTGCTACGAATTAATTAAACTAAATTTGGCAAAGTGCCAAAAGTTCCTCTAGCTATTCCTTTAGTTAAAGAAGTAACTAGAAAACAGAATGCCGAGTACAGCAACTAAAAGCAAACCCAAATATAGGGAAGTACGGTTTAGTTCGACTGGCTGTCTATTGGGATTGGGTTGCTTATCCATGATTGATTATTTACTCCTATCGTTGGATGAATTGCATAGAGGCGATCGCGCCTAGAAAAAATACAGTGGGTACTGCAAGAGTGTGAATTGCTAACCATCTAACAGTAAAGATGGGGTAAGAAATGGGTTGATTGGGACTATTACCTGTCATATGTTTTTACCTTCTATGTTCTCAAATTTTATTGATTAAATTCCTTAATCTGCTCTTTCGCATCAAAGCGATCGCTAATAACTGGTAACTCAATTCTGTCCTGAGTAAAATACTCGTTAGGACGAGGAGTACCAAAAGCATCATAAGCAAGTCCAGTGCTAACAAATAACCATCCCGCAACAAACAGCATGGGAATAGTTACGCTGTGAATTACCCAGTAACGAATACTGGTGATAATATCGGAAAACGGACGTTCGCCAGTATCTCCTGCCATAATTTCTATTTCTCCTTATTAAAAGTTTTAAAGCTTTCTACATAATACGAAACAAAGGTATCCGCCTACAACTAGAAAACGTTTCTAAAAGTCTCTAGGTGGCAGTTCCCGCTTCGGGTACATATTTTAGTAAGGTTCCTCGTTCGCCCAAAATAAAGCCTTTTTCGGGGGAAACGAAAACTACTTTGTAAAAGTTAGATGGTGCGTCTTCAACATCTCGATCTTTAGACCAAGTTTGTCCGCCATCACCACTTACTAATAGATTAGCACTACCTCCAGACAACCAGACCTCTTCTGGAGTGCGATATTCAACATCCAAGAAGCCCCAGCTAGCAGAAAACTCAGGATAGATGGGTTCTCCCCAAGCTTCATAATCTTCAACTGATTCGCTGAATTGGACTTGACCGCCACGAGCTAGTAACCAAAGTTTACCATCATCGCTAAAGCCCATGTTCTGTAGTCGGCGAGAAGAGGTTCTTTGATGAGGAACCCATTCAGTTGCTCCTGGTTCCCAAGTAGAGTAGAAATTGCCTTTAGCCGAAACTGCAACATATCTACCATCATCAGAACGCTGGATACTCCTGGCTACACCAACAGATCCTTCTACCAAGGCTTTCCAGTTTTTACCGCCATCTTCGGTCTTGTAGATAGCGCCCAGATTAGTCACCATTTCGGCAGTAGAGTCATCTAGGGCGACAATATCAAGGGGCGCACCTGGTAATTTGCTACTCAGAGGAATACGAGACCAGTTTGTTCCCCCGTCTTCCGTATGTAGTAAGATTGAAGGTTGACCCACGATCCATCCTTCATCATCATTAAAGCTGATGGCTTCTAGAGCTACTTTCTCATCTCCCAAGTTAATTTCTTTTTGCGACCAAGTTTCACCACCATCATTAGTTTCGAACAAGTTTGCCTGAGTACCGACTAACCAGCCGTGATCGGGGTCGCTAGTAAAAGCAATGTCAGAGAAAATTGCTTCTGAAGGCAAGGACAGCAGCTTCCAAGGATTGGTTATGGTAGAAGGAGTTTTACTACAGCTAATACAAAATATACAAACTGCTAATAAGACAACTATCTGTTTTATTTTTTGAACGTGAGGAATGCGTTTTTTAATAGCGCATAGCCAATCACGTTGTTGAATCGATAAATTCATAAACGTTTTTGTGACGGGTTAAAGCATATAAAAGCAATGTTTGGCAAAGTACCAACACTATAGATTTAGCAGAATAAAAAGATTTACCATTGCAGGTTTCAAGCCCGATCTGGATCGTCAGAGTTGCATTTTTATCGAACGATCGCCGAATTTTGACAGTTTTTTTATTCTCTTGCGAACGCAAGACAAGCGCTAATTTAAGCCGTACAAACTAAGGAAAAACAAAAAACCCAAACCTAATGCGCCAAAAATGAGAATGTTTTTTTGAGAAGGAGTCAGGCGGTTGATTCCCAAGCCATAATCTAAATTCTCGGCAAAACCTGAAGGTGCTCCTTGTGCGCCTATATTGACAAACTGGGTTTTACGAACTCCACAGACAGGACAGCGCCAGTTATTGGATAATTCGGTAAACAAAGTGCCAGCAGATACATTCCCTTGGTTATCTCCCTTAGATGGCACGTATACATATCCACAAGAGCGACATTCATAACTCGGTGGAGCTTGTTCGGCTAAAGTTTTTTCCCTAGATAGGGCTTCCTCTTGGACTGGTTGTTCTTCTTTTGCTGGCTCATTCATTGCTTTATGTTAAGCAAATATTAAAATATTTTTCTTTTATGAATTATCGCATAAAAACTACTGCTATGGAGTGGTACAAACGAGAGCTATAAGATTGAGTTGCTAAAGCGATCGCTATACGTAGAACAAAATATCTTTTATCTCTGCAGAATGGTGTACGAATTGTTGGTCTGAGAAATTAGATTTTGCTGTCTAAGCCGATCTAAATCATTTTCAATATCAGATACATTCATGCCTAAGGCATCTGCTAATTCCTGCGGGGTCAAACTAAAATCAATTAAGATTCCAGTTGGGGTTTCTCGACCAAACTTTTGGGCTAGCCATTGCAGCAAAAGCCAAAGGCGATCGCCTGTAGAATTGCGAACAATAAACGAGATTTCTTGTATTTGTTCGATTCGATTTAAGAGCTGTTGTGAAACATCTTGCCACTGCGTTTTGGGGATAGCGATCGCCCTTACGTCTTTTAGACAGCGAAGATAGTAGGGGTCAACACTAGATAAAGCTTTCCCTACTACTTCATCTTCGCCCCAAAATCCTAAAATAATTGTTTTTTCTTGCCGATCAACCGTGTAACTTTTAACTACTCCATCTAAAATTAGCCACAAAGAATCAAGTGCTTCGGGTAATTCTTCTCCCGCATTAAAAAATCTTTCCTGCTGATTCATGTCAGATTATCCTGCGCCGCTTAATTGCTAGATGTAGTAGTGTGTTCAAGTACACACAAATAGCAGTTAAACCTTACTATTTAAATTATCTCAAATGTAGCGAGTGCGACTTGTCTCCAATATTTATTACGTCTTCAAAAAATGTACGTTACCGACAATCTTCATGAGAGGCTTTAGCGTCATATCGAGCTTGCCCATTCGTCTACGTCGAAATTGTTGTACCTGTAAATTTTGTCATCTAAAGCTTGTAATTTTTCTGAGTTAAACACCAGTGATTTTTAGGAAGTTAAGAAAAAACATGTAAAAAGAAAGAAATATAGTTTAAGGTTATATGATTTATATATTGATTTTTTTGCCTGTATGTTAGAAATCGAACAGTGGGTGATAGAGAACAACACACATTTTTTTATGGAACAACTAGCTCAGCAGGAAAAGTCCAGTCTGTCTGACTTGAATGTAGAACGGGATATTGAAAACTTGAAAAATGCTGAACTGGAACTACTGTCTATTTTGAAGTCCAATCATCCCTACCCAGAGCAAGAGTCGAACTAAGAAACTCTGATCAAGTAAGATCTATGAATTTATTTCGTCTTTAATCCTATTAAAATACCCTCGAGGAGTAACCATCCAGCCTGCATGATTGCGAGTGCTACTATTGCCAATAATAACCGTAGTCAGCATATCTATCGGATACTCTAACATCTGCTTTAGCGTAGTAATCTCGATCTGTTCTGTTTCTCGATATGCACTATTGACGATCGCCACGGGAGTATTACTTTGTCTGTGCTGGGAAAAAATGGATTGAGCCTTGACGATCTGTTCGGTGCGCTTTTGAGAGCGTGGATTGTAAAGAGCCGTAATAAAGTCTCCGCTAGCTGCAGCATTAAGCCTTTTTTCAATTACCTGCCAAGGAGTCAAAAGATCGCTGAGGCTGATAGCACAAAAATCGTGCATCAAAGGAGCGCCAACCCTAGATGCGGCAGATTGCAGCGCAGATATACCTGGGAAGACTTTTACTTGTGGAGTTTTGCCATCCCAGTCTGTTGACTGTAATTCTTCTAATACCAAACCACCCATGCCGTAAATGCCACAGTCTCCCGAAGAGACGACTGCTACCGTCAAGCCCCATTTGGCTAATTTTATCGCTCGCTGCGCGCGTTGCTGTTCCTGAGTAATGGGGGAAGATTCAATTATTTGTCCCGTTCGTTTTAAAGGTTTGATCAAATCTAAATAGAGATCGTAGCCAATGACTGCATCAGCTTCGATAATTGCTGTTTGAGCAGCAGGAGTAATTTGATTTAAATTTCCTGGTCCTATCCCAACTAAATATAGCTTTCCTGTATGCCCTATATATTCAATGTCTGATTGAGCGACTGCTACCGTTACTGCTCCAGATTGATCGCCCGATTTAAATATTTGTTTGCGTACTCTGAGGTTATCTCCTGCTAAAATAGCAGCAGCTTCGGCGACACTGGGAGTTCCCACTTCTTGTTCTACTATTTCTGAAGGAGTGGGGACGTCAACTTGCTTTAGTTCATCAGCGCTAAAAGTTTTAAAAATCAGATTTCTTCGTTGGCAGAACTCAATAATTCCTGGCTCATCCGCTTTGAGATCGATGCTAGCAATTCCCGCGATCGCCTCAGTAGCCAAATGATAGGTTTTACAAGTCTCGTCGATAGCTTTTCCAATTAATTCTGTTGAGGTATTTCTTTCACATCCAATACCAATCCAAAGCACCTTTGGATGCCACTGTACTTTGGGAAAATCCGATCTGGCAGAGATTTTACGTTTGGTAGAGCTAATCCAAATCCTAGCTTGAGGATCTAATTCTGCCTGAGATTCGGGAAAGCCAAAATAGAAAGAGTGATCTGGAGGTAAATGTTTCTGCCACAAAGCAGAGCCAGATTCTTGAATCACCTGAACTGTTTTCTGGCTTGCTACTGCTGCCATTGCACCCGTCCAGTCTCCTTCCCCTTTACGCCAGCCATAAGTAAAACCGAAAGTGTCAATTGCTGGTAGGGATAGGGTGTGGGAGGCACCTGTAACAATTGCTCTAGCTCCAATTTGGGAGGCAATCAACTGAGCCAATAAATCGGCTTTGCCTTGATGTCCGCTACAGAGACTGACTACATAATTCCCCAAAGCATCAACTACTACAACGGCAGGATCTTCCTCTTTGCTTTTTAGTAAAGGAGCAATCAATCGAACCACTGCTCCTGCTGCCAAACAAAAGACAAATGCTTGATTCTCCGACCAGGTGGAATTTAAATGTTCTTTGAGGGAATATTCATAGTGTCGAGAATTTCCCTGCTTGGCAACAGAACTGGGCAACCAAAGCTGTACATCTGGATCTTGAGTCAGAGGAACTAAAACCTGTGCCGCTTTGGCATGAGTTGCGATCGCCACGATAGGAGCAAATTGGCTAAAACAAGAGTTATCCACGATCCTTCTCTTCTCCCCTGACTATGGACTGATAGACATAGGATAATATACCAAATTCTTAGCTGGAGAAAAGATGAGTCCTTGGGTGCGTCAATAACAACTAGTAGCGATCGCTGTTTGCTTGTCTGATTTGACGTCTTAACGTCCCGTACCGTTTGCTCTCAGTAGAGACAAATAAGATTTAACCTGACGAACATAGCTTTCGTTGTTGGCAGCACTAGGTTCTAGTTTTCCTTGAGCGATCGCTCCTTGAATCAAAGTTTCCGCATCAATTTTGCCCAAGAAAACTGCTTGACGGAAAGAAGCATAACCAGGAATATCTTCACTTTTCAACCTTCCCTGATAGCCTTGAAAGACCAAATCGTGAGGCGTTATATCTGCTGCTTTAGCAGGAGCAACACCCATTACTGATAATAAAATTATGCTGGAATATATAATTTTTTTCATAACGTAAATTTGTTTATTTACTATTTATTGGCAAAATCGATAGTCATCTTTGTCGTTTTATCTATGCTTAGATATTATTTGCACGACTGCTTATCTTTATCAAAGCAATTATTAACGAGTTCGATTTATTAACTAACAGTATCAAAATATGCAGTAAAAAAATATCGTAGCATGCCAGAAAAATCATATTTTTATCAACTATTATCTATTTTGTTAACTAGCCAGTAGGTTTATTTTGCTCGGTTGTGTACTTGCTGCGAATTCATTATCTTTTTTCGATAAAGCTTTGGCGGCTTGCTTGCTGAAAAGTTAGACAAAAAGTAAAAATGTTTTTTTATTGTAATTAACTTGTTTTGTAGAATCATCTAATTGTTAAATGATTAATTTTGTAAAAGGACATTTGAGCTTGATTGGTTCTCAAGAATCTACTTGGTTGGGTATACCTACACTAGAAGATATAAGGGAACATTTGATTGCCAAACTCCAAAACCTAGATGGTTATATTGAACCCCCAAAAGATACGTGGGATTTAATTCATCTAATGACAAAAAGCTCGGCTGGAGTTACTAGTTTGATGCGTTACTATTACGAACCAACTGATGAAGATCGTTTGCTAAAGCTCAAACTTCCTAGTACTTTTCATCTAAATTTGGCTCGAACGCTGAAAGCGAAACCAGGACAAATAATCGTTACTACCAATCGCGATCGCTTAATTGAATGGGGATTGGCAAAGATGGGCATTACACCTCA
>JBCDCO010000182.1:0-11514 GCA_039181635.1 Cyanobacteria bacterium P01_G01_bin.19
AATTCTGTATAGTTGTGAGCCGTTTTTTTAAAGGTTTGGTTATGTAGATATAAAACGCTAATATCTTTATCGTCATCCACTAGCTGAAATAAATCGCGATCGCCACTGACAATTTTGACCCGATATCCTTCCTCACTAGCTTTGGTGGCAATAGTACCCAGAACATCATCTGCTTCGTATCCAGCTTTAGTGGCAATAGTTAAATTAAATGCCCCTAGCAATCTCTGCAAATTGATGATATCGGGAATAAAATCCTCGGGAGTTTCCGTGCGATCGCTTTTATAATTATCATCAGCTTCATGGCGGAAAGTTGGCTCGCCTAAATCAAATGCGATCGCCATAAATTGCGGCGATTCTATTTCTAATAGCTGCAATAGAGAATTAAGAAAGCCAAAACAAATACTTGTAGGAATCCCAGTAGAAGTAACTAAAGGACCTCGCCGAGAATTACTCAACGCATAGTAAGCACGAAACGCCAAAGAATGACCGTCAATCAAAACCATTACTGGTTTTTGCTCTTTTTTGGTAACAGTTTTTGTATTAGCAGATGAAGACATAAAAGGTTCGGTTTAAATCAGTTAAAGATATCTAAAAGTAAAGATAATATTTCAGATCGCAAAAGTATGTAAACAGTTGTAAACACATCTTGTTTTGTGCTTAATGGCGATGCTAGCTTATTAACAGGTACAGAGAAGCACACCAATCTTCTTTCCAAAGCAGATTCTAACAAGTACCTCCCGATTAGAATCTACACAGTAACTTTTAACCTAGATAAGGCAAGAAGTAGGTGAACTTTCTATATTCAGTATGTCGCATTTTGGCATATATATTGAATTGAGAAATTCATAATCATAGCCAGAGTTGGTTGTTAGCCTAATCTAAACTAGCTTAGTTATTGTGCCACGTTTGTTAACCCAATTAGTAAGAAATTTATTGGACACTTTACTATCAAATTTAACTCTACAGAATACTTCATTGGGAAGTCTTATTAAGTTTATAAGTTTGCAAAAAAGACAGGAGAGGATTTTGTTTAAAGGCTAGTTTTATCGATTATGTCTTTAATAAATAACCAAGGAGGTTTGTTTAGTGCTAGCCCCATCCTCTCCACCCAATCAATCCCATAGTAATTTAATACTTGCACAAAATGCGATCGACGATCTTAAGTTCACGATCGTTTTTTGCTGTTTGAGCATACGAAATATCTTGATCGCCTATCCTTAAAACTATTCTCCACAGCATAACGCTATCTTTTTTGCCGCTCCCCCCTATCGCCTGTACCCTCCACCCCCTTATAATCAATCACACAGGAAGCTAATGTAAGGATCGAGAGCCTAATCAACAAAATATGCGGATTTTATTTGTATCAGCAGAAGTGGCACCCATTGCGAAAGTCGGAGGATTAGGCGATGTCGTCGGTGCATTACCCAAAGTACTCAAAAAACTGGGTCACGATGTCCGTATTTTGATGCCTTATTATGGTGGATTGCAAAAGAAGATAGATATTCCCCAAGAACCTATTTGGTGGGGATATGCAATGTTTAATGATTTTGCTGTCTATCAAACTTCTTTGCCCAACAGCGATGTTCCTCTTTATCTTTTCGGTCATCCTGCCTTCGATCCAGAGCGCATCTATGCTGGAGAAGATGAAGCCTGGCGGTTTACTTTCTTTAGCAATGGTGCAGCAGAATTTTGCTGGAATTATTGGAAGCCTGAAATAATTCATTGTCATGACTGGCATACAGGAATGCTGCCCGTGTGGATGAATCAATCTCCCGATATTGTCAGCGTATTTACTATCCACAATTTAGCTTACCAAGGACCTTGGCGATGGTATCTAGACCAAATTACCTGGTGTCCCTGGTATATGCAGGGACATAACGTTATGGCTGCTGCAGTACAGTTCGCCGATCGCGTCAATACCGTATCTCCAACTTATGCAGAACAAATAAAGACGATCGAGTATGGTGAGAAGCTAGAAGGGCTGCTATCTTTTATTTCTGGTAAAACTAGAGGTATTCTCAACGGCATAGATACGGAAAGCTACGATCCAGCCATAGATAAAGCCCTAAAACAAAATTTTGATGCGGAAAATTTAAAGCAGAGAGAGATTAATAAATCTGGGCTACAAAAAGAACTGGGTTTAAATGTAGACGAAGAAGTGTTCCTAATGGGAGTAGTTTCTCGGTTAGTTGATCAAAAAGGAATCAATCTGCTGCTGCAAATTATAGATCGCTTTATGGCATACAGTAATTCTCAGCTAGTTGTTCTGGGTACGGGCGATCGCAATATCGAGACATCATTATGGGAGGTAGCAACTCGATATCCTGGCAGAATGTCAGTGCGGCTACTTTATAACGATGCTTTAGCCCGTCGAATTTATGCTGGCTGCGATACTTTTTTGATGCCTTCCAAGTTTGAACCCTGCGGTATTAGTCAAATGTTGGCAATGCGCTATGGTTGCATTCCCATCGTTCGGCGTACTGGTGGCTTAGTCGATACCGTATCCCATCACGATCCAATGCACAGTGGCGGTACGGGCTATTGCTTTGATCGCTACGAACCTTTAGATCTGTTTACCTGTATGGTTCGTGCTTCTGAAGGATTTTTGTACAAAGATAAATGGCAAGAATTGCAGAAACGAGCTATGAGTCAAAATTTTAGCTGGGTTAAATCAGCTTTGGAATATGTCAAAATGTACAAAGAAATGCTCGGCAAACCGACCGAATTAAGCTCAGACGAACAAGAAAAATTGAAAGCTTTGGTTTAGTCAGAGAAATATAAATATCAATATAATATAGAGCTTTAATGATATGAGGCGATCGCAAATTACAGTATGGCGATCGCTTTATAAATTAAACAATTGGTTTAGCCAACAAATTCTTGTGCTGCTTCAAACCGATTATTTACTTCATCCCAGTTAACCACATTCCACCAGGGGCACTGGACTCTTAAAAGGACATGCTGTCGAAACCTCTACTTTTAAGCATTTCAACTATAGTCACAGGACGCGAGCAAAATCCCATTTTCATCGCAGGAGTTGTCTCTTTCTCAAGCCCCCAATGTGGTCTGACCCAGTTGTGGATTAATCTTTGTACATCAAGTGTCCTCTGTAAACCTGGCAATTTCTTAGCATAGAGATTCTGTCTTCTGCGATAAGCACTACATCTTCTCCTTAAGGCTGCGTTCTGCGCCTCGTTGTGATTAGCATTGACCTCAGATTCTGGACTGATTGCGGTAAAAGGATGCTCAATCTTCACCCATTCAATTCTGGGGTTTCCCTGAGACCCCTTGATTTTCATTGCCACTTCTAGTCCTTCACGCCAGACTTTTCGATGAGGAAATTCTCGATGGCACTCTCCTGATTTGAGATAGACACTCGCGAGCTTCCATAGTTCCTTGCCATAGCGTCTTTCACCATCTGTAAACCATCTAATTGATTGACAATTTTTTAGCCATTCCCAGGTTGCTTTCATATGCGAAGCGGTATCCTTTAGGACTCGTTGTTGAAATAGATCTTGGTTTTTCTCTCCTGCATGAGCTTCAATCCAATAGCGACTTTCTCTTTCGATAAAGTTAATTGTCCAGCCCTCCGAATCACTGGGGGGAAAGGTTCTTTCCCACACGGGTATAGACTTCATCTCCTTCCACCGTTACTTCTGCTTTCTCCTGTGCTGGAGGCGACCATTCTGAAGCTTGTGCTGCAAATCGTTCTTCCCAACCTAGAATCGTACTGTGAGATATCCCGAATGTTCGACCTGCTGCTCTTACTCCCATCCCCTCTGTTCTCGCACTTATCGCATAGCCGACTATTGTGCTGTCTGTGCGTAATCTTGACATTGCTGTTCCTGTTCTTTGATTGAAGCACTTGTTGCAGTCTTTACATCGGTATCTTTGAAGTGGTGTTCCATTTTGCAGCTTATCCCAACCTCTTTTAATCACTTTCTGGCTCTTACAGTGAGGACAATTCATTCCCTTTTCATCGTTATTTTTTCTTTATTTTACTTATGTCCTTTTTGGAAACCAGTGCCCTGTCCCCATCAAGGAATTACCAAAAGGATTTATCTTGAAGGTAAAGCCTTAGATTTGATAAGTTTACTAATCGCCCAAGAAATAGAAATTTATCAGGGACAGCGATCGCTAATGAATCTCACTGATAGTACATTAGATCGCATTCATTATGCCAAAAGTATTTTATTACAAAATATCAGCAATCCACCGACAATCGCCGAACTAGCAAAACAGGTAAAACTCAATGAGTATACCCTCAAATCTGGCTTTCGTCGTTGCTTTAATACCACCATCTTTCGCTATCTCTACTAACATCGCTTAGAACAAGCTCAGCAACTATTATCTACAGGAGACATGAGGGTTACCGAAGTAATGAATGCCATTGGCTATCGCGATCGCCATTATTTTGCTAAAGCATTTCGCAAAAGGTATCAAGTTAATCCCAGAGATTATTTAATGCGCTATGAACAGCATTTTTAAAATATTCAAAAGTAAAATAAGGTTAAGAATTAATATACTGAAGTTTCGAGAACTATGTTGAAGCATGATATCAATACAGAATATGATTCCTGGCTATTAGAACAGGCACAATTATTGCGCGATCGCGATTTTCAACATCTGGACATCGATAATTTAATTGAGGAGTTAGAAGCATTGGTAAGGGGCGAAAAGTCATCAGTAGAGCAATTTGCCTACTTAATTATGCTTCATCTATTGTTAATCGAATACTGGCACGAACAATCCGAATGGAATCGCAATCATTGGGAAGCAGAAATAACTGGATTTCGTTTACAGCTTAACAATAAGTTAACTACTAATTTACGCAATCATCTTGATACACGCCTAGACTTTCTTTATAGCAAAGCATATCAAGCTGCGGTTAAAAAAACTAAGAGCAGTATTAAGGGTGATCGCTTTCCTCTAGAAAGGAAATACAGCTTGGAAGATATTCTTAGAGATTGATATGTTGCTATGGAGATCACAGAGAAAGAATTTAATCGACTTCGGTAGCTAATTCAGTTTGTTTCCATTTTCTCCACCAAAAAAGTTCCCGCTACTCCACCAAGGCATCTTTCGCAATCATTGGCAAATCTGTATTCTATTGCTTATTGCTAATTTTTATAGATAGCCGAGGTACTCATTTGATTTCTCGGCAGGTAACTTTGATAGCTATCGAGGAGAAGTAGATCTGGGTGGACCGCTTAACGAACAAAAAACTATTTCCTATCGCCTGAACGGTATCTACGATAATTCTGGCAGCTTTAGAGATTTTGTCGATTCAGAGCGTATTATTGTCGCTCCTTCGGTTTCTTTTGACTTTAGTCCTCGAACTAGTTTGAGAATAGATAGCAATTTTTCTAGATTAGAGACTCTGCCAGACTCTGGCATTCCAGCAGTGGGGGATCGCCCTGCCGATGTACCGAGAGAGCTTTCTATCAATGAACCTCTTAGCAATTTTATCTCTGAAGATTTGAGCATAGGCTATACCCTTGACCATAAGTTTAGCGATAACTGGTCGTTACGCAATATCTTCTTTTGCCAATTCCTTTTTACCTAGTTTCGCAAATCGTCGCAATCCCGATGATTCTGACTTTGAACCAACTACAGGAACACAGTATGAAATAGGCGTGAAAACTGATTTTCTAGACAATAAATTTAGTGCGACGCTGGCAGGATTTATTCTGGAGAAGCAAAATGTGATTACTTTTGATCCAGACAATCCAGAATTTTCTATTGCCACTAGAGAACAGACTAGCCAAGGTTTGGATTAAAACGTCCAGAATCACAAACTGCGGTTACAAAGTACGGAGAGATTTTTAATTTCTCTTATGAAGATATACCCAAGTTGGATGGCGATGTTTTGTTTGTAGCCTCCTACTCTAAACAAGATCGTGCTTATTTTGAACAAATTAAGCAAAAACCACTTTGGCAACAGCTAAATGTAGTTCAGCAAAATCGCGTTTATGTAGTGGATGCAGGAACCTGGAGGAGTGGAAGCTTAATGGCAGCTAATGCAGTCATGGACGATCTTGAGAAATATCTGCTCAATGAATAAAAGCGTAGCGAAGCCATGCCGTAGGCTTATCGCTTTTTGAAAAGCTTTTGTATCTAGTGGTGTGATCGGTCGGCTACTCTAAAGGACTCGACTTTATCCGAAGGTGTCCCGCAAGGGGATATCCCCCTTCGACAAAGGCGCTTAGTTTGCCGCATGTACGTAGCCGCTTCGCATATATCCTTTAGGACGCCATCGCGCGCAGCGCTTGCCCTCGAATGGGGGTAATCGCTTTTCACTGAAAACTAAACTATCCATACCCTACTTTTGTCAAAAGCTTTTTAATAACTAATGTCAATTAATTTATAATGTTTTGGAGATAAAACACTTAAACACTGAGGTTTTACCTCCAAAATGCGTAGCGAAGCACGCGATGCTTCCGCATCGCCAGTCGTTTTACGACGATCTGGGCTAACGCCCTGTCCGCAAGCTTATCGCCTTTGTTATTTCATGACCATAATTTTTACCGAAGCTCAATATGATGAGCAGTTTGAAGCCGATAAACAAAAAGGAATTGCTAAAAGAGTTCTTTTAAAGAACGATTGTGAACAAATTGAATACTATTATGATGCTTATCGTTCTAATGAATGCGATCGCACTATTCAGCTACGGCATGGTTTGCAGATGAGAGTTTGGAGTTTTGAATCTCGACAAGATTTGACTATTTTTCACGATAATAAAAATGAGAATCACGAGTTTTTATATCTTAGTTTCTTCGCGAGAGGAGATATACACACCCGTTTACACGGTGTGACAGAGAAAGTAAACGAAGCAGTAGGTGATAGCTATCTAATGTATTGTCCTGGTGCAGATGAAACCGAAAGCTGGAAGGCAAACCAGAAAATTCTCAGAGTAAAAGTTCAAATTGATCCAGCAAAATTCTTTCAGGGTATGAGTTTAGAACAATTTGACTCTTTACCAAAGCAATTACAGCAATTTGCTACTAAAGATGAAATTGCACCCTTCTACATCCAAAATGCGATCGCATCTGAAGTTTACCCAATCTTACAGCAGGTTCTCAATTGTCCAGATCGAGGTACGATGAGGCAATGGTACCTGGAAGCCAAAGCTGTAGAATTAATGACTTTACAGTTGAGTCATATTCAATCGGCAAATAATTCAGCCACACAGGATCGAATGCCAGACACAGATAGCATTTATCAAGCCCAGGCTATCCTACAACAAAACTATCTCGATCCTCCTTCTATTATCGAGCTAGCCCAATTCGTCGGTTTAAGCCGAGTCAAGCTACAGCAAGGCTTTCGCCGTGTTTTTAATACAACTCCTTCTGGATATCTTCAGAATCATCGCCTAGACCTGGCTAGAATACTGTTGCAAGATGAAAAACTTACCGTAACCACCGTGGCACATCGCATCGGCTACTCAAACGTTAGCTATTTCTCTCGCGTCTTCAGGCATCGCTTTGGTGTTACTCCTGGGCAATGTCGTTTAGGGAAAAAGATTTAACAACAGTTAGGACAGTTAGAGCAGTCCTAAAGGATACCGCTTCGCATATTAGAGCAGTTAGAGCAGTCCTAACTGCCGATCTAATAGGACTAAAATCGATCTTATAGGACATAGACTTGTCTTTGGGAAATTACGTAAAATCGTCAACATTAAATTTACTTGCAAATAATTCTCTGTAAGTAGGGAAGTGAGGAGTGGTATGTTGAAAGGATTATTATATTTTTTATCTGTATACGGTTTTCTAAGTTTAGTTTTAGTTAGTCCTGTTGGTGCAAAGGAGCAAGGGGACAGAGACAAGGCATGTCTTGTCTGTACGGCTGCGGATCTGTTAGCACAAAAGAATGTTACGCGGGTTACGGGTGTTGAGGTTGTCCAGACAGAATCAGGGTTTGAGTTAGTTCTAGAAACAGTGGCGGGAAGCGAAAGATTAGTACCGTTGATTATCCCTGAAGGAAACGATTTGGTCATTGATATTCTAGATGCGACTTTGGCATTTTCCATTAGGAGAGGTATCGAGGAACTTAACCCCGCACCAGGGATTAGTAAAATTGCAGTCAATCGAGGCGAAGACAATAGTGTTCGAGTCAGGATTACAGGAGAAAACCAGACACCCAGCGCGGAAATAGTGACGGGAAGAGATAACTTAGTTTTAAGCATTACTCCCGATGGGACTATCGCAGAAGAAGAAGCAGTTAAAGAGATTGATGTTATTGCTACTGGGGAAGCAGAAGAGGATGGTTATTTTGTACCCGATGCGACGACTGGAACTCGTCTCGATATTTCGCGTTTAGAAACTCCTGCATCAATTGGAATAATTTCTAATGAACTAATTGAAGATAAGGCAGCCAGACGAGCCGAGGATTTAACGCCTTTTGTAAGTGGTGTTAGTCCTGGTAATGTAGGTGATACCCAAGGGGGAACAGTTCCCGAATTTACGATTCGCGGTTTTAGTATAGAACGACAAGTATATCTCAATGGCTTGCGTGACAATTCTCAGTTTCTTGTTAGGGATTTAGCCAATATAGAACGCATTGAAATCTTAAAAGGATTTTCTTCTTTGCTTTATGGGACGGGAACTCCAGGAGGTGTGGTTAATTACATTACTAAAAAACCCCAGGCTACACCCCAATATTCAGTTTCTTTTGAAGCGGGAAGTTTTGACTTTTATCGCGGTGAAATCGATCTTACTGGTGCAGTGACTGAGAACGAAAAATTACTCTATCGCTTTGTTGCTGCTTATCAGGAAGAAGGCTCTTTTATAAATAACGTTGAAGACGATCGCATTTTCATCGCCCCTTCTCTGACCTACCTGACGGGTAATGATGGTTCTATCACACTTGAAGCAGAATATTATCGATTAGAAAATGATGCCAATAGTGGTGCTAAATTTAGTGATGGCGAATTTTTCTTTGATCGCAGCTATGTAGACCCACGCAACAGCAATATCAACGACCATTTTCGAGTTGCTGCATATTTAGACCAGCCAATTAACGATGATTGGAAAATTAGCCTTAGCGGTCAATATTTCAATACCGATCGCGAATTAGACCCATTGTTTACTGCCATTACCTTTAATGATGAAGATGAACTAGAGCGTTTCTATCGAGTCATTATTGAGGATTATAACCAGGTCAATTTGCGAGGAGAAGTAACGGGAGATTTCAAGATTGGAGCTTCAGAACATAAGCTACTGGCTGGAGTTGAGTACAATCGGAACGAAGCCGACCGTCCTACAGAAGCAGGTAATAGAGGGGGCGTTTTTTTTGACAGCATCGATCTAGATAATCCTACTTTTGATGTTCCCATTCCCGATACCGAACCCGCCAATCCGTTTAATCTTACTAATAGTGATTGGGGGATATATCTACAAAACTTTGCAACCTTGGGGCGTTTTCGTTTATTAACTGGTTTGCGATACGGAGAGTTTGAAAGTGCATTTAATGATGAAACCGATCCAGAGGGAAATTTTGTTTCTCCTACAGTGGGTATAGTCTATACTTTATCGGACTCTGCTTCGGTTTATGGTAGCTTCAGCCAATCAACCCAACCACAAGGCGGTAGAACTAGTGATGACGAATTTATCGAACCAAGAGAAGCAACTCAATACGAGGTTGGCAGTAAGGTAAATTTATTCAACGACAGATTTAACATTACAGCAGCTTTATTCAGTCTAACTCAAACCAATATTGCCGAATCAGATCCCGCCAATCCCGATTTTGTGATTCCTGTAGGCGATGTTCGCACGCGGGGTTTGGAACTAGATGTGACGGGAAAAATTACCGATAACTTTAGTTTAATCGCAGCCTATACTAATTTCTTTGAGGCAGAAATCATTGAAAGTGATGAAGGGCTTGAGGGTAACAGCTTGGCAAATGCCCCTGGAAATGAAATTGGTATCTATGGCGAATATGAATTTACCGAAGGTACATTTCAAGGACTGAGTTTGGGAACGGGTTTAATTTATGTAGACGAACGAGTCGGAGACAATGACAATACTTTCGATCTACCTAGCTATTTTCGAGTGGATTTAGGAGCTACTTATAAGATCGATAAACTTACTTTTGCTTTGGCGATTGAAAATTTATTCGATGAAACCTACGCTTCTGGTTCGTCTAACAGAGCTAATATCACTCAAGGTAGACCGTTTGCTGTCACTGGTTCAGTCAAAGTAGATTTTTAACTAGATATATATAGCCGTACAAGATTAGATTAAAACAAACTAATTTATTTTGCTCGTAGGTAACAGGTAACGAATGTCCTAACCAAAATGCGTAGTGCTATAAATAACTAAATTCTGATGGCAAAACTTTTATTCCGCTTTGTATATCTATTATTTTTGGCGGTTATTACTTTTTCTCTTATCTTATCTTGCACTCCTAGTAATAAAGAGAGTCAAATTAATTCAGAAGATTGTTTGGTGATTCAGCATGGAATGGGGGAAACCTGTGTTCCTCAAACCCCCCAACGTTTTATTGCTTTAAATCCTGCTGCTTTGGGAAATGCGATCGCTCTTGGTATTAAACCCGTAGGAAGCGTTGTAGAATCCGATAATCAATTTCCCGATTATTTAAAAAATGAAACTGGAGAAATTGAGCCACTGGGCAATACGGGGCAGCCTAGTTTAGAGCAAATTGCCTTACTTAAACCCGATATAGCAATTGGCTGGAAGCACAATTATCAATCTTTGTATCCTCAGTTATCAGAGATTACGCCCACAGTTTTATACCCTTGGAAAACTAATAATAAGCTACAAGATAACTGGAAGCAGTATTTTAACTTTGTAGCTAAGGTATTGGGTAAACAAGAAACCGCACGAGAAGTATGGCAGCAATACGATCGCCGTATCGAACAGTTGAAAACCGCATTAGGCGATCGCTATAAAGGTAAAACAATTTCTGTGATTATTTTCTGCTGTGGTGGAATAAATAGTGAAGTAGAAAATTCATTTATTGGCTCTGTCTTGAGTGATGTAGGACTGCAACGCCCAGAATCGCAACGTTATAATCTGCAAGGGTTTATTAATATCTCCGAGGAAACTTTAGAGATGGCTGATGGTGATGTTATGTTTGTCATTGCTTACGGCGGTAATGAAACAGGAGAAAGAGATCTCAACCTGATTCAGCAAAAACCACTCTGGCAAAATCTTAAAGCAGTTCGACAAGATCGTGTTTATTATGTAGACCCCACAACCTGGAGAGGACGCACGCCACTTGCTGCTGATGCAGTCTTCGACGATCTTGAGAAATATCTTGTCGAACAATAATTTGGGGCGATCTCATTTCAGTATAACTGGTCGATCTGTTGGGGCGATCGCACCTATCATAACCCAACCTGTTGGGGCGATCGCACTACCCCTGTTAAGGTGAGCAATTGTACTAGTCAAAACTGCCAGAAATGCGATGCCTTCGGCTAGCTCCGCAATCGCGATCGATGGCATTCTAAAAGAAACTTGGTAATCAGAGATTTCGTTTCATGATTAATGCTAT
>JBCDCO010000183.1:0-11448 GCA_039181635.1 Cyanobacteria bacterium P01_G01_bin.19
AGGATTTTGACTACTTCGTATTCAATATTTCTCCTGTCAAACACATAATGTTTCAAAAGGTAATTCTCCAAGAATAGCGATCGCATTCTTTAAACCGTTTGAACTCGAGATAGTACATTTGGTCACCTTAACAGGGGTAGTAATAAGAGCTTATACAAACGTGAGTTCGGAATTCGGAATTCGGAATTAGGAGTTAGGAGTTATGTTATTCATAACGAAAAAATAAGGAATTTAGACCTTTAAAAATTAGAGAGTTAGAAAACTTTTAAGTTTTTATCGCTTCGTCGAACTCACGCTATACAGAGCACACATATATATTGAAGTAGAGGTAAGCAGACAGATATGGCAACAGCTACATCAGAACAGAACATCAGCAGCTATCAAAACTTGACAACCGATGAAAAGCTAGCGTTTCTTTGGTACGTTTACACCAAAATGGGAACTTCTGTAACTCCTGCTGCTCCTGGCGCAGCAGCAGACGAAATCGCCAAAGGATTGTTCGAGCAAGTGAAAGAACTCTCTTTTGAAGAGCAAATGACAGTGCAACGCGAGATCGTTGAAGGAAAAGATAGCCTCATCTCTCGCGAGTATGGTTCTTTAAGTCAAAATACCAAGCTTTACTTCTGGTATCGTTTAGCGCAAGGAATGGAAGCAGGAACTATTATTCCCGTACCCGATAACTACGAGTCTACTGGTGGTGTAAGTGAACTACTATCTCAGATTGAGTTGATGGAGTTTGAACAGCAAATTACCTTCCTCAGAGATGCAGTAATCAAAGCTGGTGCAGAACCAAGATCTGGCGCGCAGATATAGGTAAATTCTAAAGACATTTACTCGCGTAAAGCTGACAAAACTTAGTTGAATTTAAGCAATCAAAATAATGGATAACGAAAACAAAAAAGTAATTGCTCGCACCCATCCCGAAAACGTAGAGCCAGGAAAAGGTGCGCCAGGGAATCAGGTAGGAGTACAAATGGCTCAAACAACTGCTGTTAATCCTCCTGACATGACAATTCCTTCAGGTGCAGATCCAGAACTCAGCAAAGAGCAGATTCACAATATGGAAAGTCAAGAAGCCGTTACAGGTGTTAGTACTACGGAAGGCTATGTGATTGATGAATCTGGACGCATGGATAACTATGCAGTCGAACCTGAAATGTACGTTGAAGAAAAATAGATTTGAGTAAACACTATCTATTAATTCGAGATTGAGTAGGTTAGACCGTTTTATAGCGGTCTAATTTTTATCTTGTGCCAAACATCTAAGGTTTACGTCCAATTAATCAAAATCTACAAAATATTATGATCAAGAAAATTATCACAGATCGCCTTTCGCATTTCCTTTCTATTATGGCGATCGCCTGCTTTAGCGCACTAATCTTCAGTTTTGGCTATGCAGATGCAGCATTGGCAGGAGACAATTACAGCGCAGCAACAGATACTTATCAAGAAACTCGCAACCCCAATCGCGTCACGACTACAACAGAAGAGTTAGCCAAGAGCAATCTTGATCGGGTTGAGAAAGGTAAAGGAGAGTCTATTTACGAAAATTTAGTTGAAAAAGTAGACAGTCAGACAAAAGAAGCATTAAATAAAGAAAGCAAAAAATCTGATCGCTAACAAATCGATAGCAATCTAAATAATTTGCTTGGCTAGTAGCAATTTTGCTATTGGCTGTTTTTTTGTTGTTGACCTCTAGCATAAATCGTGATCGCCTTTTAATCTCGCGAAACTAACCAGACTCATAGAACGTGAGTTCGACGAAGCGATAAAAACTTAAAAATTGTGTAGCTCTTTAATTTTTAAAGGTATGAATTTTTTATTCTTTCGTTATGAATAACATAACTCCTAACTCCTAACTCCTAACTCCGAATTCCTAACTCCGAATTCCCAACTTCGAACTCACGTTCATAGAGGTAAGATTGATACAAAACCTTTCTAGAAAGATTTTACCGACTATGGAAACTCGATCGCTTGGAACGTCCGATGTTCAGATTACCCCAATCCTCATGGGAACTTGGCAAGCAGGTAAAAAAATGTGGTCGGGAATTGATGACAGCGAAAGCATTGCTGCGATTAGAGCTGCAGTCGATGCGGGCATTACCACGATTGATACTGCCGAAGTTTATGGTGAAGGGCATTCAGAAAGAATTGTTGCTCAAGCAGTGTCGGATATTCGCGATCGCTTAATTTATGCTTCTAAAGTATTTGCCAACCACTTAAAGTACGATCTAGTAATTGAGGCTTGCGATCGCTCCTTACGTAATTTAAAGACAGACTATCTAGATCTCTATCAAATTCATTGGCCTTCTGGCTCGTTTAATAGCGAGAATGTGCCAATCTCCGAAACGATGAAGGCTCTCAATAAGCTTAAAGAAGATGGCAAAATTAGAGTAATTGGCGTTTCTAACTTTTCTCTTCCTCAACTAGAAGAAGCATCGAAGTATGGCAGAATCGATAGCTTGCAGCCACCCTACTCGCTGTTTTGGCGCAAAATTGAGAAGGATCTAACGCCCTACTGTGTAGAAAACAATATTTCGATCTTGGCTTATTCTTCTTTGGCACAGGGACTACTTACGGGTAAATTTAGTCCAGGTCATCAATTCGAGTCGGACGATCACCGCAGTGCGAACGTTTTATTTCAAGGAGAAAATTTTAAGCGCGCTCGACAAGCATTAAACCAGCTAGAGCCGATCGCTCAAAGCCATGATTGTACTTTAGCTCAACTGTCGTTAGCATGGTTAATCGCCCAACCCCAAGCAAATGCGATCGCGGGGGCTAGAAATGCCGCCCAGGCTGTAGATAATGCTCGTGCAGCCTCCATTAAGCTATCGGATGATGAACTAAAGCAGATAGATCTAATTGGCAGACAGGTTACAGATAGTTTGGATGATAATCCCGTGATGTGGGACTGGTAAGTAACATTGAGCATTGCGAGATATTATACTAAATCCTGTTCAGATACACCTTCCTGAGTTGGGTTTTGTCAGCTGGGGAATTATTGGCGCGATCGCAGCTTTGATAGCTGCTTTATTGGGAATTGCTTGGACATTTTATCAGTTAGGACAGTTAGGTCAGTCCTAAAGGATACCGCTTCGCATATTAGAACAGTTTTGAGTAGTCGATAATTGATTTTTATCAGCCTCAAACTACTATTTTTTCATTCAACATTAAATTTTGTCCGAACTATTGTGATTTATTAGGATAGACATAGCTGATTTCCTATCCTTAGAGAGATGAATTGAAATCTTTATTTTGCTGAAATAAGAATTAGAGTTGCAAGCAAAATATCGAATAACATTTTATGAACCAATTATCAAAATCAGAAATACAAGCACTAGCCAATTATTCGGGTTCTCCTTGCATTTCTATATATATGCCAGCCGAAAAAGCAGGAGCCGAAACTAGAAAAAACTCGATTAGATTCAAGAATCTTATCAGCACAGCAGAGTCTAAAATTAGCGTATTTGATGATAACTCAAAGTTAAGAGCGTCTTTAGATGATGCCAAATCCTACATAGATAATTATGAGTTTTGGCAGCATCAACAGTCAGGTTTAGCATTTTTTATTAACGAAGAAGAAATAAAATATTATTGCCTGGACAGTGATTTTCTAGAATTAGCCATAGCAAGCGATCGCTTTTATCTACAGCCACTTTTATCGGTAGTCAGTAACAATACAAAATTTTATTTATTGGCTTTGGCACAAAATGAAGTGCGACTATTTTTAGGCGATCGCAATAGCTTGAAACTAGTCGATCTACCAGAATCTATTCCTGCGAGTTTGGCAGAAGCTCTCAAGTACGACGATCCAGAAAAGCAAACCCAGTATCATAGTGGTGATAGCGGTCAAACTCCCATCTATCATGGTCAAGGAGTCGGTACTAACGACAACAAAGACGAAATAAAGCGTTTTTTCCAACAAATCGACAGCGGCATAAAATCTGCTTTCGCCGAAGAAGATACTCCCTTAATTTTGGCAGGGGTTGAGTATTTATTGCCGATTTATCATGAAATAAATTCCTATTCCAATCTTCACGAAATGGGAATCACGGGCAATCCCGAACATGTTTCCGAGCAAGATTTGCATCAGCAAGCGTGGAAAATTATTCAACCAGAATTTGTGGCAAGGGAACGCAAAGCGATCGACCAGTACAATCAACTCGCCGAAACTCAAGAAGCAAGTAATAAGCTGACTGAGATTGTTACTGCTGCTGCTAAAGGGCAAATCGATACTTTATTTATCATTGCCAACACCATAAGGTGGGGACAGGTAGATCTGCCAGCCAACCGAGTTGAAATTCACAGCGAACCAAATCAGAATAGCATCGATCTTTACGATTTTGCTGCGGTAAATACTTATTTGCAAGGTGGGAAAGTGTATTTCCTAGACTCCGAGCAGAAGTCGGAACGAGGAAATATTATGGCTATTCTGCGCTACCCCATATATGCAGAAGCGGAAAAAGTAAGCGTTTAAAACCGTCAACCATCTCCCATGGTTGCTAACAACAGACAAAAAATACCCCAAACCTACAAGTTATGAGCGAGTCAGACTGGATCGATATTTCTTTAACCATACATCCTGGAATGCCCTATTGGCCAGATAACCCTGCGGTTAGCGTCGAACCCAGTCAATGTCTGGCGCATGGAGATGTCTGCAATGTTTCTAAGCTGACCATTGGCACGCACACTGGCACTCATGTTGATGGCATCAATCACTTTATTAAAGGCGGAATGGGCGTCGATCGCATGCCTTTGGATGCAACCATCGGCAAAGCCAGGGTAATTGAGATTAGAGATCCCAAGCAAATTACCGTCGCTGAAATAGAGCCTCATGACATTCAGGCTGGAGAAAGAATCTTGTTCAAAACCAGTAACAGCAACAGTGCCCTAAAATCGAATACTTTTGTTGAAGATTTTGTGCATATATCTACCGATGCAGCCAAATATCTTGCAGCTAAACAGGTACGCACTGTTGGAGTAGACTATCTTTCTGTTGGTGGTTATGAAGGAAATGTGATTGATGTCCACCATGCTCTTTTAGGTTCTGGTATTTGGGCGATCGAAGGGTTAGATTTATCTCAAGTCGAACCAGGAGAATACGAGCTGATTTGTCTGCCGATTAAGCTTAAAGATGGTGACGGAGGCTTGGCTAGAGCAATTTTACGTCCTTGCTAAAAAAGTAACTCAAGCTGTTTTGAGCAGTCTCGTTATTCCTATATCGAGGATTTTAGTGTAATTAATTTTGCTTTACTACGTTGCTGGATTGAGGTATGATTTCGGACTTTGATGACTAGGCAGATTAATTGAAAAGCTAAAAGCTAATAGCTAAGAGCTAATAGCTACGAATAGATTACTACATGCGGCGAACTAAGCGCCTTTGTCGATTTCATACTTTAAATCAGCAACGCCTGCTTTACTACTTATGTTCTTTCTTTGTTAGACCTTGCTATGCCAGCCTGTTAAATCGCTGATGACAAAATCTTGGCGAATGGCAGTCCCAAGAGAGTCAAAAACTACCTTGCTACGATCTCTTACCCAACGTATTGAGCCATCAGGATGTAGAATACGATACTCAAGATCGATACTTTCTTGTTGTTTAGTTGGTAGATGAGCTTTTTCCACCATACTTCGATCTTCTGGGTGAATTACCTCCAACCAAAGATTTGAATTAGTAAAGAATTCTGTCTTGGTTCTGCCATAAATTTTCTCAAATGAATCGTTGAGATAGCCTAATTTATTGTCTGGCAGATCGAATGACCCTACAGCATCTTCGAGGGAACTAAAAATACTTTCTACTCGCTCTTGAGTCAGGATTAATAGTTCTTGATTGACTCTTAGCTGTTCTTCAGAGCGTTGGCGGGCAACAATTTCTCGTTCGAGTTTTTTAAATTCAGCTCGTTTAATTTCATCTATTTGGATGAAGCTGACTACCAATCCTTCTGTATCTTGACTTTCGGTTTGATAGAGGTGAATCTTCATCAACAAATAGTTTTCTGAATCCTTGAGCTTAACTTCCCGTTCCTGGGGCTGTTTAGTGGCTAAAACTTCCCGAAAGAGATCTAATAAATTGGGATATTCAAATTTCCACTGAAAATGTGCAATCGGACGGTCTAAATCCGATTCAAGTAAGGCAATCGCTATAGTAATGGCAGGCGTAAATTTGCGTATTCTGAGTTCGGCATCGAGAAAAATTACGCCAATCGCCGTACTTTCGAGTAAATTATCCATGTCATCATTGAGCAGAGTAAGTTCGCTAATTTTTGACTGATATTCAATATTGACAGTGTGTAATTCTTCGTTAACGGAATGTAACTCTTCATTGGTGCTTTGCAGTTCCTCATTAGAGGCGGTTAACTCTTCATTAGAAGCCTGTTGTTCTTCGTTGATAGTTTCTAACTGTTCGACCAATGCTTGAAGATTTTCTCTGGTATGCTGTAGTTCGTTTTCCAATTCCCAAATACGTCGAGAAGCTTCGCTACCTGGTTCAAAATTCTCTAATTCAGAAGGCTTAAGAGGTTCAGCAGCTATTTGATGTTCGATTCTAGCTATGAAGAAATTACCATCTTCACCATTGCTTTGAGGAGGAATTACTTCCAAGCTAACTTGTCGTATTTCTCCTCGGTCTTCTATTTTAATACCCTGAAATAAAATTGATTTCCCTTTCTGTTTGGCTCGATGTAAGGCAGTATTTAAGGGTAATTGTAGAGGTTTGACTACCATTCTAGCGACCTCATTGGTTATTTTGCCCTTAGGTGCTTTAAATATGCTGCGGGAATCTCCGCTAACGTGGAGCAAACCATAGTCCGTATCAATCAATAAAATAACGGAATCTGAGAAATTAGATAATCGCTGTAAACACTGTTTTAAGATTGGCTCAAATTGAGCTTGGTGCTGTTTTCGTCTAAAACGTAAGGGTACAGTTTTGCTAATTTGGGGATTAGATCTTACAGGAAGGGGCAGCCTAATATCCCTTTGCTTCTGAAAAAACTTCCATTTCCGATCTAGAGTTACAAATTCCGATTCAAATTCTCCTAAAGTCTCTGCCTCCCCTAAAAATAAAATGCCCTTAGAAACCAGAGAGAAATGAAGATTGCGCAATACTTGGTACTGAAGATCGGTCTTCATATAAATCAAGACATTACGACAGGTAACCAAGTTGATGCGAGTAAAACTAGCATCTTTAGTCAGATCGTGGGGAGAAAAGATCAGCATTTCTCTAATCTTCCGCAAGATCTTATAGGAATTATCTTTAGGGACAAAATATTTCTGCAAACGTTCAGAACTAATATCTCTCGCAATAGAAAGAGGATAAATTCCTTGGGAGGCTTTTTCTAATGCCATCCGATCTATATCAGTAGCAAAAATTTTAACTGGGATATTTTTATCCAAATCTTGTAGCGCTTCGTAGACTAAAATAGCTAAGGAATAGGCTTCTTCTCCTGAAGAACAAGCTGTAACCCAAAATCTTAATTCTGCTTTAGGTTCGGTTTGTTCGATTAATCTGGGCAGGATATTATTCTCTAGATTTTCCCAAGCCCCATAGTCGCGAAAAAAATGAGTAACGTTAATCAATAGATCCGAGCACAGGATTTCTCTCTCATCACTCGAATCGCCAAGAAGCTGGATATAGCTATCAATACTTTTAGTCTGATTAATTAGACAGCGACGATGAATCCGCCTGGAAACAGTACTGGATTTATATTGAGAAAAGTCAAATCCTTCTTCATCATGTAAGAGCTTGGCAATCAAGTTCAAATTAACTGAATTAAGCAGATAATTGCTGCTGGATTCAGTTTCGGTTCTGTTTAAAGAAGGAACAACACACTCGTTAATCAGCTGAGATAATTCTCTTGTAGGTAGAATTTGATTGACTATTCCTGTGGCGATCGCACTTCTAGGCATACCATCGAATTCTGCGGTTTTGGGGTCTTGAACTAGAGCCAGTCCTCCCGCTTCATTAATTGCCTTTAACCCACGAGTTCCATCACTACCAGAACCAGATAAAATAACTCCAATAGATAGTTCTCTATAGTTTTTCGCTAGAGAAGTAAAAAATAAATCAATGGGAAAATTTAATTCGTGCTTATCGTTTCTATCTTTTTTACGATCTTCTAAATGTAGAACATTCTTTTCTAAGACGAGGTTTTGCCCTGGAGGAATTAGGTAGACTGAATCGGGAAGCAATTTCATACCTTCTGTAACCCGATGTACGGGCATGGAAGTACGACGCTCTAACAGCTCTTTCATCAAGCTTTTAAAATCTGGGGAAAGGTGCTGAATTATTACATACGCAGCACCACTGGCTGTTGACAGATTACTGAATAATTCTTCTAAAGCACTCAATCCTCCTGCTGATGCACCGATGCCAACTACAAAAAGATTGCTGTTAGATAAAACCTGATTTTTAGAGTTAGGCATAGAGTTGTTTGACATTTAGGCTCTTAAGTTCGAGGGTACTCTTATTCTCATTACTATCATAGTTTGCTATTTCCAAACCACTAAGTATTCATACTGAAAAGAAATGAGGTCTACCAATTTTTTAATTATTGGTTAACTGTTCTAATTTTTCAATAAAAATATTGTAATCTCGAATGGGTTTGGTCAAAAGTTCATTAGCCTGAGAATTAACTATCAGGGATTCACGCTCGTTAGCCATGGCATAGGCAGTCAAAATTACTATGGGAATATGGGCTGTTGCTGGTTTTGTTTTTAATAATCGGGATAAGTCTGTACCGCTAACTTCTTCTCCTAACCAAGATGCTCCAGGTAGGTTAATATCCATTATCACAATATCTACGTTACCCGCCGTGCACAACTCAAATATAGTTTCTGGATTGTCAGTGAATCGAACCCGATGCACGCTCATACGCTCGATCAGTTTGGCAATACTTTTAGCTATAGATACATCATCTTCTACCAACAGAATTTTTAGACTTTTCATTGATATTATTTTACTTTGGTAAAGTAATCGTAACTTGTGTTTCCATCTTACGACCTTGACTACTAAATATAATTTTCTCAACTATAAGTTCCACTAGCCGTTTATCAATACGTTGCTTTAACTTTTAGCGAAGCACGTTACCATGATTCATAAGGTCTTGATTGAAGTGTGATTTATTTGTACCAAACCCTTTTTCTGTCATTGGTTTCAAAATTTGTCATATACTTAGTTACCAAAGTAGAATTTATCTGCCAAATAAAAAAATGATAGTAATAACAACAACAATATTTTTTTTATTATTACTGTTATTACTTTATCTAATTTTATTGGTAAAACAATACAAAAATAAGCTAGAAGCAAGCGAAATAATAATAGTAAATTTATTGAAAAATTCGAGCAAATCGAAATCAAACTTACTAAATAAATTCAAATCTAATGATGGTGGGTATCTTCAAGACGAACTATATCATCTGATCAAAGAAGATTCTTCCATCTTTGAATTTTTAGAAAAATTTTCGTTAGATGGAATTTGGTATTGGGACTTAGAATGTCCAGAATACGAATGGATGAGCGATCGCTTTTGGCAGGTTCTTGGCTACGATCCTGACGAAAAAAAACATCTAAGCAGTGAATGGCAGAATATAATCGATCCAGAAGACTTGGAACGTGCCAAAGCTAATTTTGTCGATCATTGTAACGATCCGAGTCATCCATACGACCAAATTGTTCGCTATCGGCATCAAGATAATTCGATTGTTTGGGTACGTTGTCGGGGAATAGCGATAAGAGATCGGCATGGTAAACCAATCCGCATGCTAGGAGCGCATAACGATATCACTCAAATCAAACAAGCTCAAGAAGAACTTTTTGCGGTTGCCGAAAATCTTAGAAAATTAAATCAACAATTAATTGAGGAAGTAGATCGACGTACCAAAGCAGAAGCGGCAGCTCAAAAAGCACTGGAATCAGCCAAAATAGCAAGCAAGCTTAAATCTAATTTTATCTCTTCTACTTCTCACGAATTACGCACGCCTTTAACCTCAGTATTGAATTATCTTACTTTACTCAAAAACGGTTTTTATGATGACGAAACTGAACTACGAGAATATATTGAAGCAGCCTATATCGGAACATCTAATTTAATCGATGTTATTAACGATGTTCTCGATCTTTCTAAAATAGAAGCACGTCGCATGGAAATCGAGCTAGTCTCTTTAAGACTCGATCCTCTGCTACAAGAACTTTACAATCTGTTTAAGCCTCAAGCTATTAGTTCTGACATCGACTTCAAGATAGATTGTGAAGTGGAAGAGATTGTTGCCGATCCGATTAAAGTTAAGCAAGTTCTCACTAATTTACTTTGTAATTCTTTTAAATTTACTCATGCTGGACAAGTCTGCTTGCGAGTGCATCAAGACAGTACAACAAAATCGCAAATTATATTTTCTGTTATCGATACTGGGATTGGAATCGAATCTGACGACTTTGATCGTTTATTCGATCCTTTCATACAAGAAGATAACTCAATCCGCAGAAATTATGGTGGGACTGGTTTGGGTTTGTCGATCTGCAAAAAGCTAGTCGAATTAATGAATGGAAAAATTTGGCTTTTTAGCCAGGGTAGGAATACAGGAACGACTGTCAGTTTTTCTTTACCGATTCGGGAGTAATACTAAATCTTGTTTACATACAATGCTTAAAAGCTAGGCAAAGGTAGAGGGTAGAAGGTTTTAGAGTAAATTCAAGTAGGTAGTAAAAAGTATACTTACTTGCGATCGCGGAACACTTCGGAAACAGATTTCCATAGCTCTTTGAGCATTGATTTTACCTGTCTTTCTCTTTTGCCGATCGCCGCACCAGTTTGTCCCAATTTTTCTTCAAACTCCTGCTGTTTTTCTTCAATTTTGCCCGTAAATACTTCAGGATTAGCTTTGGCTTTCTCATACCAAGCTTTAGCGTTATTTAAGTAGTGATTGACGTTATCATAACTTTCTCCATATCTACCAGCTAAATTTGCCCGAACAATAGCTAGCTGGGCTTTTAGTTGAGCGTAACGCTTTTGTAGCAGTGCCACTTTTCACTATTTTCTAGGCTGTTTACGGCATCGGCGATCGCAGATTTGACTTTCTCGGAGTTATTTTGACTTTCTACCTGTACTTCTTTTAATACTCCATCTATTTCCTGCTGAAGTTCTGCTTCTTCTTGTTCTAGCTTTACTTGTAAAGTCTGAATTTCCGATTGAGTGTTAGAAATTGCCTCTCTTCTGGTATCGCTGATACCTTCTAACTGTAGCGACCCAAAATAAGAATCACTTCGACCCGAAATAACGGCGTTTTTGAGACCAAATTAAGGGTCTTGCACAGTTTTGATACTGCTGGCGAATTCATTTCTCGACAGAGGCGCGATCGCTTGATTGAAAAAGTTTAATTTTAAACCTCGCAAATCGACTGCGCATTTTAGGCAATAACATGAAAGAAAGAATTTCTAATAAGCGAGAATGTCAC
>JBCDCO010000184.1:0-11429 GCA_039181635.1 Cyanobacteria bacterium P01_G01_bin.19
AAGATGTTTCGCAAGCTAAATGTTACTTCTCGCACAGAAATGATTGTTAAATTAGTAAGCTTAGGCTTGAATGAGGTGACGATTTATTTCACATGATTTTTCTGTTCTGTGCCTCTTGAAATCGTCAAGTCAGAGCAAAAAAAAAGATAGAACTGTGTCTATCTCGAATAAATCAGCGAATTGTGTCAGTGGCACAGTCGAACTACAGAATAGAGCAATCGCTTACTATACCGCTACAGTCTCGTGTTTGAGGTCTTTGAACTTATTCAGAAGACGATCTGCCCAGTACTTAACGTCATAAGTAGTAACTGTTTCATACATTTTAGACATCCTTTCTTTTTGCTCCTCTTCAGACATAACTAACGCTTGTTCGATCGCTCGATCCATACCATCAAGGGAATAAGGATTAGTCAGAATCGCTTGAGGTAACTCGACTGCTGCACCCACAAATTCTGATAGTACCAGTACTCCTCCTTCTCCCTCATGAGCCACAATATATTCTTTGGCTACCAGGTTCAAACCATCCCGTAGAGGAGTCGTCCAGCAGATATCTGCCGCTTTATAGTAGGCGATCAAATGAGGTAGAGGAATAGGCTGAGTAAACAATCTAATTGGCATCCAGTCTAGCTTGCCGTAGCGACCATTGATTTGACCTACCAATTGTTCGATCGTGCTTTGAGCAGTTTTGTAGACGCGCATTCCAGGAGCTGGCTGAACGCAAGTCATGACAAAACTAACTTTGCCGTGCAGATCGGGACGACGCTCTAGTAAACGACCGTATGCTGCCAGTTTTTCTTCGTTGCCTTTAACATAATCTACTCGTCCCGCAGCAATAATTAATTTTTTGCCCGCTAGCTCTTCTTTGATTTGGTACAGTCTATTTTTAGTTTCCGTTTTGTCTAAAACAGACTTAATAAATTGTGGGTTTGTGCCAACAGGAAAAGCATCAATATTAACTAGTTGCCCCTTATAGCTTAACTGGGTTGTCATTTCAGGTTCGGCTAGAGCAATACCCACAGGAGTCATATGTCCATTTACAGCTTCTTGCTTGGTCACTTCAACGGGCTTAAGACTGCGGGCGACATTGACAAAATTTTCGGAATACCGAGGAACGTGGAAGCCAACAATGTCACAGCAGAGCAAGCTTTCCACGATCGCATTGCGCCAGGGCAAGATATTAAATACATCCACCGAGGGAAATGGAGTATGATGAAAAAATGCGATCCGCGCGTCTGGTTTTAGTTCGCGAATGTATTGAGGAGCCAACCAAAGATTATAGTCGTGAACCCAAATCAAAGCATCGTCAGCAGCTTCTTCACATGCAGCTTCAGCGAACAAGCGGTTGATATTTTTAAAATTTTCCCACTCAGCAGTCTCGGAAGTAAAATGATAGGGGAAGGAGTGAAGGATAGGCCAGAAAGCTTCTTTAGAAGTAATGTGATAGAACTGCTTTACCTGTTCGTCGTCCAATGGAATGCGTCTAACATTATAGTTTGCTTCTCCTTCGATATTGACTCGTTCCTCAAAACTATCTTTTTGCTCTTCGCTGACCTGTTTCCAGGCAATCCAAGTACCCTGATTAACATCGGCAAAAAAACTTTTTAGAGTAGGTACAATTCCATTGGGGCTCTTTTTGGGAACATAATGAATTTTGCCATCTTTGATTATTTCGTCATGGGGTTCGCGATGATAGAGGATAACTAAAGATGATTTCATGATTTTTGCTTATTAAATAACTACTTATAAACTAGATAGTGGCTTGATATAGCAACTTTAATTTGGTAAATTTTGCCAGACAGACCAAACTTTGAAATCACTCCATTTGTGATTTTCTAGGCGCCAAGCTGCTATATTTTAAACTGTAATTTTGTGCCGATTTTTTAAATCGGGCAGCGCTGTACGCAATAAGCACTAGTTTGACTATCGAGACAAAGACAATATTTTAAGAAAAAAACGGCTAAATCATAAATGGGCAGATCGGCAAAGTCATACTAGTAGACTAAGGCATAAATCCAGTTACAGTTAGCAAATGCCCAAAGCTTGATAGTTAAATGCTTCTGACTTCTGACTACATGCGGCGAACCGAATCGCCTTTGTGACTCCTGACTTTCGCGCAGCAATACTAGATGCTTTCCCTAAAATTGGGTCTGACTAAAAACTATAATTTATTTTTTACCTTTCTCATCTTATATAAAATAATTAAATTTCCTTGTGTCATTAGCTAAGTGGCTAGATACGCCGTTTTATAAGCACAAAGATGGGCTTAATATAATTGAATCCTACACCAATTACTGTACTTCCCCAAAATGAATTGCGATCGGTTAGCCCTTTATCTTCGTCGAGATTAAGGAAATTGAAAAAGTTTTAGCAAAGAGTTGCCGTGGCTTCTGACATACATCAGAATGAGTTAAGGGAAAAGCCAAACTATCAATCAGAGCAGAGAGAATTGCGTGAAAGTAACAGTAGATACATCCATTAGATTAGTCCCTGAAGCAACAGGAAAACTCTTAGCGTGGGCATCAGGTCTAGAAGGTTCTAGTAACACTTATTTAGAGCAAACCAAAGCACTAGCTCGTAAATTGGGTGCTTACTATCGTCCCGATGGGTTAACGGAGATTGGCTTTTGGGTGCCTGGATTAATTAGAGATGTATTGCACGAACGAGAAATATATCTAGAAGTTTTCACACCCCTTGAGCCGATTGATTGGCAAGAACAAGAACAAACAATTCAATTCAGACGCGATCGCCTGCACTTGGAGCAGCAGGGAGAATTTATTTGGGGTGTTGTGGCGGGAATGAAGCCAGGCAACCGCGAACAGGCTGGCTCGTTTTACTGGTTGCGATATATCGACCGAGCGGAAAAATTAAGAACGATCCGCGATTTGGTACCCCACTCCTTACCCTACGGAATTTTTGCTCCAGCCGAGCTTTACGATATGGATAGTCTTCAGGCAAGCAGAGCAGATTTGGACTATTTAGAGCTGACGGCTAAATCTACCAATCCCAAAATTAAAATACCTCGCGTCAAAGATCCGCGAAATATTTTGCAGATTCATGTAGGAACGGCTTCTGCAGAGGGGACAATTGCTGGACTAACCAGAATTTATCAAGAAATCGCTCAGAAGATTAAGAATGGAGAAGCTTTAACTCCAGGGGAGCAAAATTATATTGGCTATGATGCGATCGAACTATTGCCTACCGAACCGACAATCGAATATCGCGATGAGTATAGTCCAGAGAGCGAGTTCTTCACCTTTATCAAAAACGACGAAGATAGTGATGTAATTGAGGCAGAATTATTCAAACCCAATACTCAAGATTGGGGCTATGATGTTCCAATTCTTGGTTCTAGCACCACTAATCCCGCACTTTTAAGCACTTTACGTCCTGATGAAGTAGTGGACTTCATTGCCACTTTACATACTTTCCCCACTCAACCGATCCAGCTAATTTACGATCTGGTTTACGGACATGCAGATAACCAGAGCGAACTTTTGATCGCTCGGGAATTTCTCAAGGGACCGAATATGTACGGTCAAGATTTAAATCATCAATTGCCGATGGTCAGAGCTATTTTACTAGAAATGCAGCGCAGAAAGCTCGATACGGGTGCAGATGGAATACGTATTGATGGAGGACAGGATTTCCGCTTCTTTAACCCTTTGTCGGGAAAAGTAGAACAAGACGATGCTTATTTACTAGAAATGAGCAATATCGTTCAAGAAATACAGGGTCATAAAAGACTGATGGTGACTATCTTTGAAGATGGTCGTCCTTGGCCCGAAGAAGGCTGGGAAGAAAAGTCAACCTATCGAGAACTAATCGATCTCAAGCCAGAGTCTTATCAGTGGGGACCGCTAATTTTTGCCCACAATACTCCTAGCATCAAGGGATTTTGGCAAAAGAAATGGTCGAGGGTCATAGAGGTAATGACTATAGGCGATCGCTGGATTACGGGTTGCGGCAACCATGATACGGTACGCAGAGGCAATCAGATTGATTCGAGCGAAGCAATCAACTGGAATTTGGGTAAGACTCTTCCAGAAGTTTTACATAACGCCTACGATAATCCAGCGGTAACGATGTGGGTCAACGGCTTTAGTCCTGGTCTGCCAATGGACTTTATCAATGCTACTATGCACGCTCCCTGGCTGTTCTTCCGCAATACGGACGAACAATATGGCGTCAAGGTGGTTTCAGAAGAAGTGGGCTTTTTAGACTGGCAAATCAGCCCAGATTTATATCGCAAATCTCACTGTTTTCCTCGCTTAAAATCTTTGGGCTTTAAACAGCTCAAGCAGTTAAAACAGTTTGGTACAGCCCTACATCACGCCATGGTTCAGCAAGACTATAATTTGGCTGAAGTAGTTGAAGTACTGCAAAGATGCACCAATCCAGATACTCACTGTATTGATGACTTGCTACCTTCGGTTGAGTTAATGCGGGGAGGAATGATTCGTTTCCTCAAAAAGCTAGATGAAAACCGTCTCAAGAGTTTTGCTTTGATGTTTATGGAAGATTGCTACCAGATATGCAATGTTGCCAATTATCAATCTCAGGTAAATTCTGCAAGAGCCAAATTTAACCTGGCTACAAGAGAGTTTCGCCATAGGCATCCTTGGCTGGCAAATAACTTAACCAAGCAAGATATTTTTAGTACAGTTGATGATACTGAAAGCACCATTGTTCGAGGTATGCGCCACGACCCAAATGGCAAACCTGCGATCGCCATAGTTGCCAATTTTGAAGGGGAAGCAACCAAGGTAGATTTAACCGAAACATTAAAGTTAGATTTAAAGAAATGGAAAGTTGCGATCGCAACGCCCGATCTAGAAGTTGAAGATTTGAGCAATATTACCTTGAGCAACAGCCAGGGTTTGTTATTAAGTCATATTTCTGCCGATGATTAATCGCTTGACTGCTCATCTCAGTTAACGGTTGGTAATTCTAGCTCTTAGCTCTCAGATCTCGGCTCTTAGCTACCTTCGGGTGTAGCGCGATTGGGGTTGGTTCTAATCTGCTATATGTGAAGCGGCTACGTACATGCGGCGAATATGCGGAGCGGTATACCAGCATGCGGCGAACTAAGCGCCTTTGCGCGAAGCGGTATCCACGAACGCGAATGCGTTCTAGTCCGCTCTGCGGACGATGGCACATAAGTGCTGTGGACAAGGGCATTTATCCTCGAATGGGGACAATGTCCTTTAGGACTATGCGCCTTTGTCGAAGGGGGATATCCCTTTAGGGACACAGGTTTTTAATTCAAGCTAAAAGCTAATGGCTGAAAGCTAATAGCTACGAACCGATGACTACATGCGGGTATAGCCCTTTGTGACTTAAATATGCAGTGCGATCGCCACGATCAAACTTACTCTGGTCTTTTGGCTGCGATCGCTAGCTGTACTCCTTCTACCTGTCGCAGTTGGTCGATCGCATCTACCACCAAACCGTGTTCTACAGTTTTATCTGCATTGACTACTACTGTAGTCGTGTCGCTATTTTCAATCAGCTTTTCGATCTCTGTTTTTAAGTTTGATAATTGAGCGGGCTGGCTGTCGATAGTTAATTGACCTTCACTGTCTAAACTCACTGTGATTTGCTTAGTTTGCTGTACTTCAGCCGTACTGGCGCGGGGTAAATTAACGGGTAATCCTTCTGAACGAGTCAAATAAAGGCTAGAAACAATAAAAAATACTAGAATGGCGAAGATCACATCGATCATAGGCAAAATATTAATTCTGGGAGGCAAATCTGGTTCTTCTTGAATTCGCATAATTAACGCTTAGTGTGAATTAGCTTCGTTGACAAGTTGTTAGTTCATAGCTATCAGCTATCAGCTTTTAGCTCTTAGCCCTTAGCTTTTTTAGATTCTGGTATTTTTCTGGTATTTATTCAAAAGTTAACTATATAAATCTAGATCTACCTGATTCCTTCGTTTCTGATTTATCTATTTGGTCATTTTAATTTACACCAGACGTAATTAATAAAATCAAATGTTTAATGCTCAATGTTCAATGTTTAATGTTTAATATTTGCTCGCTCTTATCCAGGTGAATCAATTCCAATTGCCCACCGACTTCTTGAATCAAAGAAATTTGTCTTAGATATAAACCGCGAAAAAGACTGGCAAAAAATAAGGTCGCGATCGCAACTATTAAACCTGCTGCAGTAGAGGTCAAAGCCTCGCCGATCCCCCCTGTAACTCCTGCTGCTTGAGACGATTCGATATCTCCTAATTGCAAAGAAGACAAAGATGTAATCAGACCAACCACTGTACCCAACAAACCTAATAAGGGAGAGAGACTAATTACTGCTTCAAAAGAATTGCTAAAGCGCTTGAGGACTGGGATTTCGGCTTGTGCGGCGGTTTCCAACGCTAGCTTAAACTTTTCTGGAGTCGATCTCTTAAGAGATAGTGCCACCAAAAAAATACGAGCCACGGGTAAATTGAGATGGCGTTGCAACATCATAGTCGCAGCGTCCGTATCGTCGCGATATAGATTTAATAACTGTTTGATTACACTGTCTTGCTGTCGAGATGTTCTGAGCCAAAAAAGCGATCGCTCTAAAATCATGGCTACAGAATAAATTGATAATCCCAGTAAGGGATACATGACAAATCCACCACTTGCAAACAGTCGTAAAATATTTTCCATATTGATAATTACGGTCAGTAAAGATATATATTAAAGCTAAATTCAATTTCTAATGCTTCCAAAGGAAAGTTAGGAGGAAGCGGATCGAATGGAGCAGAATTTCTGACAGCAGCAATAGATTCGCGATCTAATCGTGCCGAGCCAGAACTTTCAGTCACTTGAAGATTAGTAAGCTGACCGTTTTTCTGAATATTGAAAGTTAGATATGTAGTTTGTTCCTCAGGGGAATAAGAAGGATTCCAATTGCGCTTCACTCGCCGTTTTATTTCCGCAAAGTACGCGCTGAGATCTACATCTCTTAAAGCATCAATCTGACCAGGATTGAGTACTGTTTCGTGGGCTAAAGCTTCTGGACTAAAAAAAGCATCCGATCCTCCATCGGCTAGGGTTTTTTTATAGTCTCCTCCGAGTAAATCTGCCGCACTACCTTCTGCGGGTGGAGATTCGGGAGCAGGCTGAGTTGCGGGTGGAAGGCGAGTCGCTACAGGTTCTTCTATTGCAGGTTCGGGTTCTTCGATGACAGGCTCGGGTTCTGGCGCATCAGATCCAGATATTAAGTCTTGAGATGTGGGTTCGGGTTCTGGTTCGGGTACAGGTGCAGGTTCTGGCTCTGGCGCGGGTGTTGGTTCGGGGTTTGATGCTTGTGTCGGAGCGGGTGCAGGTTCGGGTTCTGGCGTTATTTCTTCCCCAAGTTCGTCAGTTCTCGGAGTTTGTGCGGGCTGCTCGTTTTGTTGTGCTACCGAATTTTCTGTAGAGCGATTGTTTGTTTCTGGTGGAGGTTCGTCTGTCGCTTCATCAGGAGGAACAGCCACAAACTCTATTGGTTCATTTTCTTCTCTCTCCACAACTGGTTTTCTAGCTTCGTAGTTAGCTAAAAGAAAAAAAAGCAGTGCATGAGCGATCGCAGAACCCAAGATAAATAGCAATAGATGCTTAAATTTAAATCCACGGCGAGCAATCATTGGGGTATCTTGAGCCTGTTGTTTGTTTTCTGGCTTTAGATCGACCACTGTCTCATTCCCCCATAACTACATAGCTAATATAGCCAAATTATTTCACTGATTTCACGTGTCTTTTAGGGTAGCAAATTTCAACGATGAATTATCTGTACCTTAGTACATAAAAATAAACCAAACTCTTTAACAAACTTGCGCTAATTTTAGCCATACTTGCAAAGACTTTCCATGGCGTAAAAATTTGTTTGGATATTCAATACTTTTATCAATAAAACCACAAAGCGATCGCTTTGCTTTTTAAAACTCTAGGCAATCTCTCGTTGAGGAATCTTGCGCCACTGATGGGGAGATGTACCGTGTATTTGTTTGAACTGACGAATAAAATAAGCCGTATCGACATAGCCTGTTTGTTCGGCAATTTGCGCGATCGATGCTTCGGTATTGAGCAGTAGTTTGCGGGCGCGATCCATGCGTCTTTCGACAATCCATTGCTTGACGGTACGTCCAGTTTTACGGCGGACTAAATCGGTAAGATAGGCAGGAGAATAACCTAGAGTTGCCGCTACTTCCTTTAATTGTAAGGGATGATGACAGTTAGCTTCGATAAACTCAAATACGGCAGTGATGCGGGGAAATCGTGCAAATTTATCTAAGTCAAAAAACATTTCGTCAGAGTCGCGATCGCTAGATAAATAATGCTGCTTTAACTGTTTACTTCTTTTTAGCCTAACTTTAATTGCAGTTAATAGACGATCTACAGTGCAGGGCTTGGTTAAATAGTCTTCAGCCCCCAGATCCATACCCAGCCTAAAATCTCTCATGGTAACTTTGGCAGTCAGGAAAATAATCGGGATAGCTGTGGTGTCTTTATGTCCTCTTAATGCCGAAAGTACTTCATAACCATCCATCTCAGGCATCATAATGTCACAAACAATCAGATTAGGGAGGTATTGTTTTGCTAAGTGCAATCCTGTCTTGCCGTTGTCTGCAGCGATCGCCTTAAATCCTTCAAATTTGAGAGAATCTAATAGAACTTTCTTAGTTTGCACCTCATCTTCAATAATTAGGATTGTGGTCATTGCTACTTACTCGAATCATCGCAACAGAATATATATACTAAATACTTGAATGGTGTTTTGAGTGGTAGCGAAAGATACAAGATACTTTCTATCTGTGCTTACTAGTAAATCTGTAGAGATTGGTCAAAAGGAAAAGGGCTTGCGCCGCATAGTTGGGTGGAAAGGAAAAAGGAATATATTTTTAATTTGTATTATTTTAGTAAAAAACAGCTATAGTCTTGAATAAAAAGATCGATAAAGTAGATATTGAACTTGCCAATCTGCGTCGGCAAAATCAGCTAATTCTTAACTCTGTAGGAGAGGGGATTTATGGTTTAGACATCCAAGGAAATGTTACCTTTGTCAATCCTGCTGCGGCTGAAATTATTGGTTGGGATATGGACGATCTTGTGGGTAAATCGATGCACAAAATATTGCATCATTCCAAATGCGATGGATCGCACTATCCCCGTGAAGAATGTCCGATTTATGCTGCTTTTAGAGATGGCAAAGTTAGGCGTGTTGAAAATGAAGTTTTTTGGCGTAAAGACGGCACTAGCTTTCCTGTTGAATATATCAGTACGCCAATGCACGATGAAAAGGGAGAATTAGTTGGTGCGGTAGTTACTTTTCGAGACATTACTCAACGAAAATTGAGCGAATCGATCTTACAAAGGACTAACGAAGAACTAGAAGAGAGAGTGGCACAACGCACACAAGAATTAAGTCAAGCTAACGAACAATTAAAACAATTAAACGAGATTCGTTCTCGTTTTGTGGGAATGGTATGTCACGAGTTTCGCAATCCTCTCAATAATATTTCTTTTTTAGTATCTTCATTGCGTCGTTATACGCAAAAACTTTCTACTAATAAAAAAGATGAATATTTATTAGATATTAAAACTAATATCGATCGCATGACGCAAATGACGGATGAGTTATTAGTAATTAGCAAGATAGATAACGAACAGATCGATTCAGATAGTAACTGGCTCGATTTAGTAGAATTTTGTCAAAGGATCATTATTGAATTTGAACGGGCTAATAATAATCAGAATCAGATTGATTTTACTTATAATAGTCCAAAATTACGCGCAAAAATAGACGGACGATTGTTGCAGTCCATTATCATCAATTTACTTTCCAATGCTGTTAAATATTCTCCTGATCGTGCTGAAATTAAACTGGATCTAAATCTTCAAGGCGATCGTCTAATAATCGTGATTGAAGATTGGGGTATTGGCATACCCCAAAAAGACAAAGAGCTTGTTTTTGAACCATTCCATCGAGGAAAAAATGTAAGTAATATTCCTGGTACGGGGCTAGGCTTACATATTGTGAAAAAGTTCGTCAGCATCTTAGACGGACAAATTAAGATTACTAGCCAAGAAAGTAAAGGTACTAAAGTTGAAGTAATAATTCTGTTATAATTTTTACTGTTTGATGTTTTATTAAATTAGCTTGAATATAAAACCGCTTCATCTAGATATCGTTTGTCAAAAAGCTAATAAAAGTCCTGTTTTTACGAAATTTAGTACAGCGATCTGATGAAAGTATCTGTGATATCGTTATATCTAACATCAATTTTTATTTAAATAGATTTAGTTGCAACAGCAACATATTTTGATCTAATACTTTTATCTAGAGTTTAAGTCTACGAAAAGCAAAGTATGCTTTTAAAATGCTTTTTTCGTAGTTAATTTATAGACAATATTTAGATAAATTGTGTAGCAAATATTACCAAAATTTCAAGCAATTTAGTTTACACATCGCACCATGGTATTTACTAAAAACGACACTACAGATAAATGGAAAAATCTTAGTTCCTCTTTGCCAACTTCGATCAACTCAGACCAAAAGTGTGTTGCCTGTGGTGGCGTTCACATGACGGCAGATCACTGGAGGTTCATGGCAGATGAGATGCCCAGCGATCCAGTGGAGATGATCGACGACTTGATTAAAATGCAGGTGTACAAACCCAGCACTTTAGAAATGGCGGATGCAGTCAACGCTGCGGACTTGAGAAAGACCTTACTATTAAAGATTGCAGGAAAAGGCGATCGCAAACGGGAAAAGCTGGTTTTGGAACTGTGCAAACAGGCAGGGGGAATTGAAAACGCCTTTGCTGCTGCCTTCGGACAAAAGGCTGGGGAGTTTTTTGGAGATATTCGCAACAGTGAATTTAGCCGTCGTCGCTTCTTGAAAAATTTAGCGGTGGGGGCAGCATTAGTATCTCTAGTCAATTGCGCCCCCAGACAAGCAGAAGATTCCGCCGTCGATGAGTCGGCAACTGCCGTTGATACCAGCAACCTGGAGAAAACAGACCTTAGAATCGGTTTTATTCCCATTACTTGCGCCACGCCAATTATTATGTCCGAACCTTTAGGGTTTTATCAAAAATACGGCTTTAATGCGGAAGTGGTTAAAATGCCTAGCTGGGGGGCGGTTCGAGATTCGGCGATCGCGGGAGAATTAGATGCCTATCATATGCTTGCACCCATGCCCATCGCCATGACGTTAGGATTGGGCTCGACTTCTTTTGGAGTCAAGCTTGCCAGTATCGAAAATATTAACGGACAGGCAATTACCGTCGCCAATAAATACAAAGATACAGTCAATGGTCCTGCGGACTTCAAAGGCTTTACTATCGGCGTACCTTTCCCCTATTCGATGCACAATCTCCTGTTGCGCTATTACCTAGCCACAGGCGGTATTGACCCCGATAAAGATGTAAAAATTCGCCCCGTCCCCCCACCAGA
>JBCDCO010000185.1:0-11373 GCA_039181635.1 Cyanobacteria bacterium P01_G01_bin.19
CGCTTATAACACCAAGCAAAAGTCTCCCCATTGTGGTTATCTCCATCGTGAGGATTGTCCAGCATATTTTGCAGATTACTAATCGGTGCACCATTTGCCCCTGCGGGAATAGTAGGCTGGTGCATGTGTAAAGCGCAAGCAAACCCTGCATTTACTTGAGCAATATCGATCTTGCTGTTAGGTAAAAATATTGGTTCGTTGTGATTGACCAAAGAATTTACCTCCGACTCCCAACCGCAAATATTGGGTAAGCCGTTAGTAACCACTTCGAGATTATTCTTGGATGGTGTTGCGATCGCCATTATCGTCCTCAAAAACTAGAAACAATTGATGATTAATTGTATTGCGAGTTCCTTGGTTCAATAGACAGTCTCAATAAAATAATTATTAAGTTGTTAAAAATCTTAGGAAACAGTTGAAATGAGTTAGCTTTTACTGTCTTAATTATAGATATTAATTTTAAGCAGATATTTAGTTATTTCAACATATATAACACCTACAAATAGGCAACCTGTTTTACGTAATAATTTGAGTGAGAATATTAGGATCTTAACAATTACACGGGAGAAACAGGAGAATGCGCAATATAGAGTTTTTCCAGCAAATCGAACATATGGAAATTCCTTGGGAAGATAAAACTATCTTTTTTCCTGTTTTTTATTATGATGTTGCGACATTATCCATGCAATGTTTAGCTTCAATTGAGAGAATACGCAAAATATTGCCTTCTACTCATATGCATCCGCTACGCATAACACCTTGGCATTGCGTTGTTTCTATCTCAGCATTTGAATATCTAGATAGCGATATTGGAGCCTATAATGAAGTATCTATTGGAGTACCGATTGTATTGAATAAAGCGTCACCCCTATTTGTCGGTACTCTAAGCAAAGTTCCTACAATACCCCAGGTTTATATTCATCATTTACCAGTAACCACAGAAATAGCGCGTAAGGCTGGATTAAAGTTTGGCGGATATCCTAAGTTTTTAGCGGATATAGAGTTTGAGCGTGATAGTCAATGGGTTAGTTGTCAATTACGAGCAGATAGTCAGCACATTCTCACATTAAAAGGTCGAGAGGGCAAATTCCATAACGTTGCTAGATCTCGAATGCAGCCAATTACTGTACGCTCAGAACATATGCTACGTTGTGAATTAATTGTGAGTGAGCGAAATCAGCTTGAGAGTCGATCTGCTTCCGATGTCCATCTGGAGTTAGGAGATCATCCTATTGCGCAGGAAATGAAAAAGTGGAAATTGGGACGCATTTTAGGCTATCAGTATGCACCCCAACATCAAGCAATCTTGACCCCTGTGGTGGAGAGTTTTGCAGTTTGAGCTTTAATTACTTCTCAAGGAGAAACGTTAAAATGAAATTGAATCTGATTCGACTAATGACAGCAGCCGAAATATAATTTTTCGCCTAAATAGGAAATGACCCCTAATCCACAAATCATTAAATCCGTTGAAAAGCTAGACTACCGCGTTACCGTTGGTGATGTGGCAGCGCAAACGGGACTGGAACTTAATTTTGCACAACAGGGATTACTCGCTTTAGCTGGGGAAGCGGGAGGACATCTCCAGGTAGCCGATTCGGGGGATGTGGTTTATTCATTTCCCAAGAATTTCCGTTCGATTCTACGCAACAAGTATTGGCAGCTGCGTTGGCAACAAACCTGGGCAAAAATTTGGAAAGTTTTGTTTTATATTATCCGAATTTCCTTTGGAATTGTCTTAATTTCTTCGATTTTGCTGATGATGGTGGCAATTATTGCCATTTTAGTCGCGATGAATTCTGCTAACGACGACCGAGAAGGCGGTAGAGGTCGTAGCTATGGCGGCGGTGGTTTCTTTTTTGTGCCGCGTTTTTGGATTGGAGACATGTTTTTGTGGTTCGATCCTGGCTACAATCGCCGTCGCTATCAGCGTCAAAGACAGGCATCGGGCGAGTATAAAATGAATTTCTTGGAATCGGTTTTCTCCTTCCTCTTTGGCGATGGCAATCCCAATGCAAATTTAGAAGAGAAGCGTTATGGGGCAATCGGTGCGGTAATTCGTCAAAACCAGGGTGCGGTAGTGGGAGAGCAAATCGCGCCTTATGTAGATAAAGCAGACGAGGATGAAGATTTTATGATTCCCGTTCTGAGTCGTTTTAATGGCTACCCAGAGGTATCGCCTCAAGGAGAAATTGTCTACTATTTTCCTGAACTTCAGGTAATGGCTAGTCAAAGACAAACAACCAGCATTTCTTCCGTTGGCTATCTTCAAGAAAAGCCCTGGCGTTTCAGTCAAGCCGATAGCGGTCAAATTACGACGGCTGCTGGATTAGGATTTTTAAATATCATTTTGGCGTTTATTTTAGAATATTTGCTGCAAGATGGGACAATCGCCTCTCAGTTGGGCGGAATAGTCGCTTTTGTGGTTTCAATTCAAGGAATACTCTTGGGTTATGGCATTTTATATCTTTTAGTACCCCTAGTTAGGTATTTCTGGATTCAGAGACGCAATCCTCAAATAGCCCAACGCAACCAAGCTAGGGAAGAAAGAGCGATCGCTTTAAATCAAGCAAATCCATCTCTAAGACAAAAAATTGCCTATGCTACTCAGTTCGCCCAACAAAAAATCATTGGCGATCGCGATATTGCCTACACGACAGAAGATGATTTATTGGATCAAAGTCTAGAAAACCAAGATAAAATCGATCGCGAATGGCAAGAAAGATTAAAATCGGACTAGCATTTTAGCCTGATCGAAATCGAGCAAATTTTTTACGTGTAGCAAAGAATAGGTAGAAAATAAAACATGAGTGAAGTAAAAGCAATATCAGGGACAGCTGTTCCCATTATTGGAGATGACATCGATACAGATCGCATAATTCCCGCTCGTTTTCTACGTTGCGTCACTTTTGATGGTTTGGGCGAACATGCTTTTGCTGACGATCGCGCTCAGTCTGATGGCAAACACCCTTTCGATCTAGCTCAGTATCAAAACGCCTCTATTCTTGTCGTCAACAACAATTTTGGCTGTGGTTCTTCTCGTGAACACGCTCCCCAAGCTCTTTCCAAATGGGGAATTAAAGCGATCGTCGGTCAAAGTTTTGCCGAGATCTTCTTTGGTAACTGTGTGGCGATTGGCGTTCCCTGCGTTATTGCTTCTCCTGAAGAAGTGGCACAACTGCAAAAATTAATCGCCGAAAACCCCCAGGCTAACTTAACCGTCGATCTATCGACGATGGAGGTAAAAGCCGACGATATTTCCGTATCGGTAAAAATGAATGAGGGTTCGCGCCAAATGTTCTTAAACGGCACCTGGGATAACTGCGGGCAGTTGATTGGCAATGCCGAAGACATTAAAATCACCGCTGCTAAACTACCCTATGTTAACTGGCAAACAGCTTAGAGATGGCGATCGCTAGTTACTGTTCCTGATAATTCCATAACAATCCACCATCAACATAGAACGTGGAGCCAGTGATATATTTTGCTTCGTCAGATGCCAGAAAGGCAACAATACCCGATACATCCTCTGGTTCTCCCAAACGTCCTAGAGGAATATTATTGGTAACTTTTTTGAGCTGTTCGGGGTTGTTGAGTAAGTCGTGATTGATTGGTGTGGCGATCGCTCCAGGGGCAACATTGTTAATTGTGATGCCCATAGAACCTAATTCTACAGCTAGATTGCGCGTAATCATTTTGACTCCACCTTTACTGGCACAGTACGCGGTGAAGTGAGGAAAAGGTAATTCTTCGTGTACGGAGCTAATGTTGATGATTCTACCTGGATTGTTTGTCGCTTTAAAGTGTTTGACTACTGCTTGGGTAGCAAAAAATACTGCTTTGAGGTTGACGTTCATCACCAAGTCGTAATCGGATTCGGTTACGTCCCAAAAATCTGCCCATTTTTCTAAACCTGCATTGTTGACCAGAATGTCTACCTTGCCAAAGCGATCGATACTCTGGCGGACTAAGCTGTCAATTTCGTTTACTTTGCCCAAATCTGCCTGTACTATCAGCGCTTCAGAACCAATTTGCTCGACTTTTTCTTTAACTTCCCTAGCTTCCTCAGCTGAAGAACGATAGTTAACCACAATCTTTGCTCCATCTTTTGCTAGCCGTTCGCATAATGCTCGACCAATTCCTCCGCTACCACCAGTGACGATCGCAACTTTATTTTCAAGCTTCATAATTTATTCTTAATAGTTCAAATCGAGCGTTTGTATTCGATCTGATAAATCAATCTCAAAACTATGAAATCAGATTTAACTAAAAAAGTTTGTCCGTCTTGTACGATCTTGCCAAAAAATGAGTAATGAGTAGTAAAAGCTTTCCCCAACCCGATCGCTTACAACTGCATAGAAGTGGGGGAGGATTAATTACCGAATTATTCATTTTCGCGATCTATTTTGGGCGGGTTCTGGTCAGCATCGCCTTCAAGCTCTTGGTTTTTGATTTCTCCCTCAATCTTAGACTCGGCTTTAATTTTGCCTCGAGCGCATTCCTTAGCTTCTTCCAAAGTAGCTATATCTTCGATACATTTTGCGTATTCTTGCCACTTATCCTCGACTAAATATTTTATATTTTGATGGCGAGCAACGCCTTCATAGGCAAAACGATTCAGATTGCGATCGACAATTAGCTGTTCGATGTATTTTACTCTTTGTTTGCTGTTGGGGTGAGTAGAAAACCATTCAGGCGGTTCGGCATTTTCTTCATCATGCTGATGGGATTCCCGTAGCTTAACCATTAAATTGCGCACACCATCAGCAGCATAACCAGAATTGACCAAGATTCTTGTCCCATAAATATCGGCTTGCTTTTCCATATCTCGACTGTAGTTCATCACGATCAAGCTAGTGGCAACGTTACCCACATATGGAATGTATCTAACGATGTTAGCGGTAAGATTTCCTTGAGTAACTAGCTGAAAACCATGAGACAAAGCCGAGTGAGAAACTTCATGAGCTAGTAATCCTGCTAGTTCCGCCTCCGAATCGGTTTGCATAATTGCCCCTGCGTTAATAAATATCTTGCCCCCAGGTAAAGCAAAAGCATTGAGATTGTCATCCATAATGACGTAGAACTCATAGTCAAAATCATCCCTTCCTGCATGAGAGGCGACCTTCTGACCGATATCATTAACGTATTCTAAAACTTCGGGGTCTTCTAGGAGGGGTAGCTGTTTTTTTGCCTGGGATGCTCCAGCTCTCCCGATCGCCGATTCTCCCTGCAAAATTGCCGAAGTGGTTTCAAAAGCGGAAAAAGGACCCGATGGATTACCTGTCAGGACAAAACCGACGGTTCCTGCGATCGCATTGCCGATCGCGTTTAAAGTGATATCCGAACGTAGTTCACTCTGATATTTTGCCAAATGTATATCTGCTTCCTGTTCTAGTTCTTTTGCTTGGGATGAGTCTGGATTAAAGAGAACAAACTGGCGGGCTAAGATCGAAGCTTCTAGCCATTCCTCATCAACTACATGATGCTCCATTCTGGCTTTAACTAGCTCTACTTCACCAGGGTAGCGACCTACCGCCCAATCTAAAGTTTTGGCTGCTTCTGCTTGACGCCCGTACTGTCGCAAGACATTTGCATAGTAAACATGACCTGGAATAAACTCTGGTTCTCTGGTAGTTAATAGTTTTAGGGCAGTAATTACCTTGCTTTCTAGGTTTTGTTCTTTGCCCCGTTGATAGTTGCGCCAAAAAACTTTCCCGCCGTAACTTAGCTGTTCTGGATCGCTAAATGGAGCTATGGATTCATCTTGTTTGGTGGTTTGTTTTTCTTGCTCCCAAACCTCTTTAGCTTGACGGTAAAGTTTCCGCGCCTCAGCTTTGTATCCAGATAGATAAAGTTGGTCTGCATTAGCTAACTGCTTCAGCCGAGCAATTTCTTCGGGAGTAGGCTCCTTAACTTTGTCTGTTTCTTCGGTTTCTTCTTTTTTTTCAGTTTCTTCTGTTTGGTCATCCTCATCTATCTCGTCCGCCTGAGCCAAGAGGACGGGGCGATCGCCAAGATATTTAGCTAGAGAAGACTCCTCTGCTAGAGCCGTTGCTGGTAGCAACAAGAAAATATTTAAACTGATTAAACCGAGACCGATTAATTTCATCTGTAAATCCCATAAATTTATGAAAAACGAAATACTTGAAGATCGATCGCTAATCGCTAAGAATAATTACTTTGTGTTTCATTCCTTAAGTTGGCGAAATCTCAAAGTAATAAGTAATGAAAAAATATTAACTATTACCTTTGATTTTACATTCCGTACATCTTAAAGTAGAAAATGTTTACTACTAGCTCGGGTAAAAATTAATGACCACTCACTTTATTACCGCTGAAATCGATCTACAAGAAACCCCCATCAAGCTTCAACAAGAAATTGAATCTAAATTAGAACAAGAAGGCGAACCCTTACGCTGGGCTGTAACCGAGGTGGATAAAGAGCGACAAACAGCAACAGTAGAAGCTATCGTGACCAAAGAGAACTAGTAAATTAGTTTTAAATTTTTGGTAATCAATTTATGTCGAACTTTACTACTGTTCTTATTGTTCCCACAGGAGTTGGCGCAGCTATCGGTGGTTATGCGGGAGATGCCTTGCCCATCGCCAGAGCGATCGCCCAAATAAGCGATCGCCTGATTACCCATCCCAATGTTCTCAATGGCGCGCAGCTTTATTGGTCTACCAACAATACCTATTATGTAGAAGGATATGGACTAGATCGTTTTGCCGCAGGGGATTGGGGTTTGAACCCAGTTCGACAAAACAAAATTGGCTTATTGCTCGACCGCGGTATCGAACCAGAGCTACGTCTGCGTCACATTCAGGCAGCAGATGCCGCTAGAGGAACTTTAGGACTTAGTTTGACTGACTACGCTATTACTGACGCTCCTTTGGAGGTAGAGCTACGCACTGCTGAATCTGGGGCTAGTTGGGGAACAATTGGCAATTTAGGCAGCCTGTTGAGAGCGGCAGATAAATTAATTCACCAGGGAGGCGCCCAGGCGATCGCTGTAGTGGCTAGATTTCCCGATGATGATGGCAGTGTCGAACTGCAAAACTATCGTCACGGGGCGGGAGTAGATTGCCTTGCGGGAGCAGAAGCGGTTATTTCTCATTTGATCGTGCGCCAATTTGGCATTCCTGCTGCCCATGCCCCTGCTCTCAAGCCGCTGGCTGTCGATCCAGATGTCTCTCCTCGGGCGGCGGCAGAAGAACTGGGCTACACTTTTCTTCCCTGTGTTTTGGTAGGCTTAAGTCGCGCGCCCCAATTTGCTATTCAGCCCGAGTCATTTACCAGCAATACAATCCAAGCAGAATCGGTAAATGCCGCGATCGTTCCTTACACTGCCTGTGGCGGTAGTGCTATGCTAAGTTTTGCCAATTCACCAACCGAAATTATTGCGGTTACCAACAACTCAACTCAAATTAATGTTCCCCCAGAACCTTTGGGGATAAAAGTAACTCAGGTCGATTCTTATTTAGAAGCTCTAGGAGTCTTAGTCGCCCGTAAGGCGGGAGTCGATCCTCAAGTTTTTCACCCCAACATATCTTCACTTCGTTGTTTATAACTATTTCATACCTGTGGCAAACCCTAACAGTCCCGAACTAGAACCCTTGAGCCGTACCCAAATTTTGCTCTTTATGGGTATCACTGCAATTTTCCTAATGGCGATCGCTAAAATATGGCAAAGATTGGGTGCAGTACAATTACTTTCCGTGCAGTTTAACCCTCAAGCTTTGATTTGGAGTGTAGGGTTAGCCGTGGGTATTATCCTTGCCAGCGGAGTTATCTACCGTTTTTGGTCGGCATATCGCCGCAGCGCAGACATGTATCTGGAGTTGGTCATCAAACCCCTAACTTGGACAGATTTGATTTGGTTAGGACTATTACCAGGATTGAGTGAAGAATTATTGTTTCGTGGTGTCATGCTGCCTGCCTTGGGCTTAAATATAGCCGCAGTGGCGCTATCTAGCGTTTTATTTGGCGTATTGCATTTGAGCGGTGCGGGGCAATGGCCCTATGTGGTATGGGCAACCATAGTTGGTTTCGCCTTGGGATATTGCGCTCTTGTGACGGGAAACCTGCTCGTTCCTGTCTTGGCACATATCATTACTAATTTGGTTTCTGGCTTGCTTTGGAAAATTAATCATCGAGCAGCCAATATTCATTCGTGACTTCTGACCCTCAAAACTTTAATGTAGGGTTGACATATCTGTTCATATTCAATTAATTACATAGCGTAACGTTAATAAATAAAAATCCTTAAATTATGACACACAACACTCTATTGTTAGATAGCTGCAGCTAATAGAGCTATGAGCAAGCCTTTATCTCGTCACAAATTATTTTTGCTAACCTGGTTGGCGATTTATCCCCTAATCACAATTATTTTGCACTTTTTTGGCAAATATCTTAATTTACTACCCTTACCCATTCGCACCTTAATTTTGACAGGAATTTTGGTTTATTTGATGACTTACTGGATAATGCCAGCGTTGTTAAAGCTCTTTAATTCTTTGCTGGATTTAAATAAAAAGAGGAGTCAATACTGCGATCGCAATTAATAGAAACGACCATACCACGAGCAAAACTGCCTCAATCGAAGACAATAATGGCAATGCGATCGAGCTAGTTCAATTAATTTAGCTTCGGTTTTTTTTAACAAAAATTTTTACTTGTCGTAACGTTTTTATTTTACTCAAGATGATGAACAATACAACTTTAATTTCTACTACATATGCGATCGCCAACGAGCTAAAGGTTAACCGCCTCGGCTATGGTGCAATGAGACTTTCGGGACAACCAGGAAACTTCGGTGCCTATTCTGACTGGGAGGGAGGAAAACAACTTTTACGTCGTGCAGTAAAGTTGGAAGTAAATTTTATCGATACCGCAGAAGCCTATGGCGCGGGATTCAATGAAGAACTAATTGCCGATGCTTTGTATCCCTATGCCGCAAATTTAGTTATCGCTACCAAAGGAGGAATTAACAAACCCGCCCCTGATAAAATACTCGCCGATGCTTCCCCAGAATTTCTAAGACAAGGTGTAGAAGGAAGCTTAAAAAGGCTAAAACTAGAGCAAATAGATTTATATCAACTACACCGTCGCGATCCTAAAGTTCCCTTTACTGAGTCTATTGGTGCATTAAAAGAATTACAGGATGAAGGAAAAATACGTCACATAGGTTTATCCAACGTCACGGTAGAACAGATCGAGTCAGCCAGAAAAATAGTCCCTATTGCTTCGGTACAAAATAAATTCAGCATCATCAACAGAACTCAACAAGATGTCTTAGATTACTCTATTGCCAATAATATCGCCTTTATTCCTCATGGTTCTCTAGGCGCACATCCTTTAAAACAAGGCGCACCTTTAGCCAATGTAGCAGGAACACTAGCAGAAATCGCTAAAAATAAAGGTGTAAAACCCAACCAAATCGCTCTAGCTTGGCTATTGCACTATGCACCGAATATTATCTTGATTCCTGGGACAACAACTATTGCCCATGTAAAAGAAAACATTGCAGCTAGTTCAATTCAGCTTAGCGAAGCAGAAATGGCTCGGCTAAATACAGTTTCATAAGCCAGCAAAATTGTTAAATACCTCAGTCAAAACATTTGTCTCAATTAAAATTATGAACGCGACAAGCCAATCTCAGATAGATATGGATAAATTCACCATTCAACAACTGACTCAAAAATGGATTGATGCTTGGAGTCCTCAAGATCGACCATTTACAGGAGAAGGTTTAGAGAATATTTTTGCTACAGAAGAAAATGAAATCTTGGTATTCGATAATTTCGATAAGTTTTACAAGCGTCGCAGTTAAGGCTAAACCCCAGACTGGACGCGCCACAACCCTGCATTTCAATTTCAGGTTTTGCAGAGATTAGTCAGAAGCTTCAATATTTGACCAATCGCGATCGCTAAAATTTTGTAATTTGAAACTCTTGCATAGTAATGGTTTTAAGCTAGATTGCTCCCTGTGTCAGCTTCGCTATATCTGCCCCAAGTTGTGGTTTTAGACCTGGCTGCCCGACACATTTTATAACTAAGCTTTAGCACACTTGATTTCGGAAATTCGTTTAAACCAAATAGCATCGTAGTAATGTTTACGGGCTTTCTTGGAGGCAAAACAAGGTTCGGGATCTCCGCTTAATAGAGGAAGAGGAGAAAGTAAATCACGACCCTTGTGAAGAAAACCTTTAAGCCATCGCAAACCAATTTTGAGATAACTCAGACCACGCCTCCAGTGGGGGTCTACTTGCCGTCTCAATCCTTGAACTTGAATTGTCATGCCATGAACAGTGGCAAAGAGAAGAGCAAGAGCAACAATTAAGTATAAACGGGCTAAAGCCTTAGCAGTTCGGATGCGGGATTCTTCAAGCTGGAAGACTCCAGACTTAGAATCAAGAAAAAGCTGCTCTACTCGGAATCGCATTCCATATTGCCAAAGAGTATTGAGAGATGGTTCTTCATCAGTAATTACGCCCCAAGATTCTTTGACACCTCGAACGCGGAAGCAAAGCTTCCCAGTCGTCGTAAGACGACGATCTGCGCGTACGCGCTGCGCTAATACGAGATTACAAAGATACTTACCATCCGACCAGAGTCCAACATGATGAAATAGAACTGCTTCAGATACAGGTGGAACTAAATACTTCAACTCGATTGGGTGTCTCCTGGCACCATGAATCATTACATCACAAGGTAAACGTAAACTGTAATGCCAAGAACTTTCTTGTAACCATTGAATCAGTTGATGATTGGCAAAACCGCGATCTGCCAACAACATCACGTCAGAAAATCTAGGCTCAATCAATTTTTGAGCAATCTTTAGCAACGGTTTGTACTCTGCAAAGGTTACTGTGGCACTTTTGTGTTCGATGACTTTCCACAAGAATGGGATGGCTCTTCTACCACAGACTATTGAGACATGAATCATGCAGAAGCGATTCCACAATACTGTGGTGTCCATTGCTAGATAGATTCTTTTTGTTGTTTGCCAGTTGCTGATAGCTGCCAGCATTAAAGGTATATACAGTGTCCTTACCTTGATTTTTCGGTTGTTGAGGAATCTCTGACACCTTCTCTCCACACTCTGGGCTTGGGTTGCACGACACTGAATGTATGGCTCCCACTCGCTAAGGTTGATTTTGCCACTTAAGAGCAATGCTTGAATCATCCAAGCTAATGCTTTGAGATGTCTCAAGTCTTTATAGAAACTACTGACAATTCCGAAAAAAGCTGGAAGCTAACAAATAGCTGGAATGCCTAGAAACTCAAGATGAAAATGCTCACTCAGTAAGCTCAATAAATCAGATTTACGTCTTAATTGACGCATAATCTGAGTTAAAGAAAGATGACGC
>JBCDCO010000186.1:0-11316 GCA_039181635.1 Cyanobacteria bacterium P01_G01_bin.19
AGAATCGTGGCTTATGTTAAGGGCGATCGCAATTTGGTTCAAGGAATTTCTGAAAATTTAATTGCTTCCAAACTACGTCATTATTTAGAATTAAAATTACCCTACTACATGATTCCCGATGACTTTATCTTTTTAGAAGCATTTCCATTAAGCCCAAATGGAAAACTAGATTTAAAAACATTACCCAAACCTCAAATTAAAACTAAAACTTATATTGCTCCTCGTAACGAATTAGAACAGCAAATTGTTAGTATTTGGCAGGATGTCTTACAGATAAATAAGATCGGTATAGAGGATAACTTTTTTGAATTAGGAGGCAACTCCCTATCGGCAACTAGAGTAAATTCAAGATTAAGAGAAGTATTATCGATAGAATTGCCTCTTAAAAGCATTTTTGAAAACCCAACAGTTGATGCGATCGCCAAAAAAGTTACGTTACTAAACAACATAGCCAAAAATCAAAATATAAATTTTGATGATGATTTAGACAATGAGAGTAAACGTGTAGAATTTGAAATATAGAATAATAATGGGTAATGTTATGAACCGATAGTGTGGCAAAAACTTGAAAATTTGATACACCAGTATCTTACTTACTGACCTTACGAACTTACCAGTATGTTAAGGCTGGTGAAAGGTTATCCTCAAGAATTCCCTATCGGTCAAGGGAAAAGGCAAAGGGTTTATGAATCGTTTCTGAGTAAAGTTTTTAAACTATTGACTTCTTGTTGTTTTGAGTAACGTCAGTAATTAATTTCCTTTACTGCCACTAATAAATTTATAATCGGTTTGGCATAGATGCTAGAAATAGCAGTGTTACCGATGCGATGAATCGCAACGACGTTTGGCGAGAGAACTCGATTAATTAACCGAGATTCTGCCTCAAATAGATTTTGCCATTCTCGATTGTGGGGCACTACTCCAACTTTCCTCATTAATAGAATTAGGATAAAAAGATCGCGATTAAATACAGTTTTCATCTTATCCAAGGTTAATTGACTTTACTCACGATTCGTTCTCTAACTACTAATCGATTTTTGTAATGTTGGATTTTTTTCTAGATGCTGCTAATATTCTCTATAGATTAAAAACTATGATTAAAGATTAGATTATAGTATCTAGTCTATTTTGGGAAATTTACAAAAACTATCTTTGAAACAAGCATAAGAAAATGGCAGTCACGAACAGAATACATTTTAGAAACGTAAAAGGCGATATCTTCGGCGGTATTACTGCTGCAGTTATCGCCCTACCAATGGCTTTAACCTTTGGTGTAGCTTCTGGCGCGGGAGCTTCTTCAGGGTTATGGGGTGCCATCATAATAGGATTCTTTGCCGCTCTGTTTGGCGGGACACCCACTTTGATTTCCGAGCCAACAGGTCCAATGACGGTGGTAATGACGGCGGTAATTGCCAGCTTGACTGCAGCCAACCCCGAACAGGGTTTGGCTATGGCATTTACGGTGGTAATGCTAGCTGGAATTTTCCAAATCTTATTTGGACTACTGAAGTTGGGTAAATATGTTACCTTAATGCCCTACACGGTAATTTCTGGGTTTATGTCGGGAATTGGCGTAATTCTCATTATTCTGCAGACTGCGCCTTTTCTGGGTCAAGCAAGCCCCAAAGGTGGTGTAATTGGCACAATTCAAAATTTACCAAGTTTGATTGCTAGTATTAATCCACTAGAAACAATACTGGCTGTGTTGACAGTGGTAATTTTGCTTTTTTATCCTTCCAAGTTTAAAAAGTTTTTGCCTCCCCAACTGTTAGCTTTGATCGTAGGAACTTTGATTTCGTTGCTATTATTTAGAGGCGCAGAGATTCGCACGATTGGAGAAATTTCTGTCGGACTACCTAGTTTACAGGTGCCTACTTTCTCTCCTGCTCAGTTCCAAACTATGTTAGTTGATGGTTTGGTATTGGGCATGTTGGGCTGTATAGATGCACTGTTAACTTCTTTGGTAGCAGATAGCTTAACTCGTAGCGAACACAATTCCAACAAAGAATTAATCGGTCAAGGTATTGGTAACTTAGTTTCTGGTTTGTTTGGTGGCTTGGCTGGTGCAGGTGCCACTATGGGTACTGTAGTTAACATCCAGTCTGGCGGACGTACTGCCCTTTCTGGCTTGACTCGTGCTTTGATTCTGCTCGTGGTAGTTTTAGGCTTGAGCCAGTATTTGACTGTTATTCCTAGTGCGGTTTTAGCTGGTATTGCTTTTAAAGTTGGGGTAGATATTGTTGACTGGGGTTTCTTAAAACGCGCTCACAAAATATCGCCCAAAGCAGCCATTATTATGTATGGCGTTATTGCCCTGACTGTTTTTGTAGACTTGATTGTGGCAGTGGGGGTTGGAGTATTTGTAGCAAATATCTTGACTATTGAACGTCTTTCCAATCACCGTTCGGATAAGGTCAAAGCTGTAACTTATGACGATGAAGAGATCAATCTCAATGTCCGAGAAAAAGAACTCTTGGAAAAAGCTAATGGTAAGGTATTGCTGTTTTACTTGAGTGGTCCGATGATTTTTGGCGTAGCCAAAGCTATATCTCGCGAACACAATTTGATTAACGACTATAAAGCATTAGTTTTAGATTTGTCTGAAGTACCAATCTTGGGCGTAACTTCTTCCCTGGCATTAGAGAATGCGATCGAGGAAGCAGTAGAGAACGATCGCCAAGTCTTCTTGGTTGGTGTTAGCGGACAGGTAGAAAAACGTCTCAGAAAATTGGGCGTTATGGAGAAAATACCCAGCATTAATGTTAAGGAAGATAGAACTGCAGCCCTTGAACAGGCAGTTAGCTATGTCGAAGAACACGGTGATTTTTTAGACGTAGATACAGTTACATCGCGAGCATTAAGCTAGAAAACTTTAATTAATAGAAATCGGCAAGAAATAATAGTTTTTTAAATCAAGGCTTATGCTAGAGACACTAATACTGATAACTGTTTTGTGCGGTTTTATGGGGATAATTTTGAAGCAAAATTTAATTATGAAGATTGTTTCAATGGATATTATGAGTACGGGCGTAATTGCCTATTACGTACTAATAGCTTCTAGAGATGGTTTGTTCACTCCCATATTAAGCAGCAGACAAGATGTTGCTTATGCCGATCCAGTTCCCCAGGCTGTTATTTTGACGGCGATCGTTATTGGTTTTTCTATCCAAGCTTTGATGTTAGTGAGCGTGATGAAGTTATCCAAAAATAATCCAACTTTGGAAACTGACGTAGTAGAAGAAAACAATACTGGCTCATAAAACATGGAAAAAATTACGATCGCCTGGATAGCATTGTCATTTTTTACGGGATTCACGATTTATTTATTCCCCAAAATATCTCGCGAACTAGCGCTGGGAACAGCTCTATTATCTCTAGTTTATGGCATTAAAATTTTTTCCCAGCCCTCTACTTTAAATATTCGATTATTAGATCGATTTGGAGTCGATTTACTAGTCGACCAAACGAGTGCTTTTTTTGTTTTAACCAATGCGCTAGTAACTATTGCCGTAATTTTTTACTGTTGGCAAACTGGTAAAAAAGCTTTCTTTTATATGCAGCTGATAATTTTGCACGGCAGCGTTAACGCAACTTTTATTTGTGTTGACTTTATTAGCCTGTATGTTGCCTTAGAAGTTATTAGTATTGCCGCGTTTTTACTAATTTCCTATCCGCGAACAGATAAATCGATCTGGGTTGGTTTGCGCTACATGTTTGTCAGTAATGTAGCAATGTTGTTTTACTTAGTCGGCGCGATCTTAGTTTATAAAGCCAATAAATCATTTAACTTTGAGGGTTTGATAAATGCTCCGCTAGAGGCGATCGCCTTGATTTTTATCGGATTACTAGTCAAAGGTGGGATATTTATTTCGGGTATGTGGCTGCCCTTAACTCATGCCGAATCTGAAACCCCCGTTTCGGCAATGTTGTCAGGAGTAGTAGTCAAAGCAGGAGTATTTCCTTTGATTCGTTGTGCCATGATTTTGGCAGAAATCGAACCAGCCGTAAGAATCTTAGGAGTCGCAACAACACTTTTAGGGGTAAGTTATGCCATTTGGGAACGAGACACCAAAAGAACCTTAGCTTTTAGTACGGTTTCTCAATTAGGTTTTATTATGGCAGCGCCGAGTGCTGGCGGTTTTTATGCTTTGACTCACGGCTTGGCAAAATCTGCTTTATTTCTGACTGCGGGTAGTTTACCCAGCCGTAACTTTGAAGAGTTAAAAACAAGACGAATTAGTACTTCTTTTTGGATTGTTTTAGCGATCGCCAGCTTATCAATTTCGGGCGCGCCTTTACTATCGGGATTTTCGGCAAAAGCATTGAGTGGTAAAGACTTCTTTCCCTGGCAAGCTATTCTCATGAACCTAGCCACCGTGGGTACGGCGATTACCTATGCCAAATTTATTTTTTTACCCCATCAAAAATCCAAGTCTGTTGCCAAATCTGCCGAAGCAGATAATCAGAAAAAGATAGAACCTAACTACTGGTGGGCGGTTTTGCCTTTATGTGGAGGGCTGATTTTGGGCAATGGATTTAACTATCAGGAAGCCTACGTGTTGAGCAGCTTAATTAAATCTTTGGTTATCCTTGCAATTGGCTATATAGCTTACTTTTTAGTAGTGAAATCTTTATCGGTTTCGTTACCTAAAGGCATAGAAAAGTTTGACAATTTAATTGGCATGATGAGCTTTACTCTAATCTTTATTTTTTTAATAATATGGGCAAGAATCTCGGCATTGGCATAAATATAACTAAAGTCATCAATATAGTCATCAAGCTGTTGATTTGGTTTTTATTAACAGCAGATTTAAGCTTGTCTAATATTGTTATTGGTGTAGCGATCGCCACTCTGCTGCCCAATAGCAGGTCTTCTCCAGCTAAGACAAGAGATTGGTTGAAAGTTATCTGGGAAATAGTCAAAGCAATTCCCCAGGCTTATCTAGAAGCATTTCAAATTATGCTGAGTCCACATAAAAAAGAAGACTTTGTGCGAAAAAAGGTCAAGCCAGAACGTACATCGGGATTAGTTTTTTTGGACATATTTTTAATTACCTTTACGCCCAAAACTATTGTGACCGACTATGACAAGCAGGGATGGTACACGATTCACCGAGTTAAGCAAGATAAAAACAAATAAAAAAGTGAAATAATTTAAAGTTAGCCAAAAAATTTTTAAAAATTTCAGTTTAATTTAAATCAGTTTTTTAAAGCCCATAGTAAAAGCAAAGACAATATACAGTTTTAAGATTGTAAGATAAAAAATGGATTCAATTCTAATCGCAATGATTCTAGCTTTGTTGATTCCGATTTACGAAGCGTGGAGAAACGATAACATTTGGCAAAAGATGTTAGCTTTTGCCAGTATTGCAACTAAGACATCAATTATCATGTTGGTAATTTCAGTTGTAAGGGATGATTGGTCGATTGGTGTTGTAGCAGTAATTATTCTTAGCGTTGGTGAAGCTGGATTAATGCTTTTAGCACACTTAATCAAGAGGTTGAACCAAGCATGATTGATATCTTGAGCTACGGTCTGATTATAGTAGGAATTGTATTTTGGTTTTGGGGAACATTTCCCTTGATTGGTAACAGATCTGTATTATACAAGCTTCATAGCCTTTCCATATCTGACACGTTAGGTTCGATGACTATTGTCGTTGGCCTACTACTAAAAATACCTAGTGAGTGGTCGTTATTACTGCTAGCAATTATCACCCTAGCTATATGGAATACTGTCTTGGGTTATGTTTTAGCTCATTGCTCGAGCGATACGCAACCATCAACAATTAGCGAAGAAATATTGTCAGATGATTGATAACTATGTATACATAATTGTTGCTTTACTACCATTATCTGCGGTGATGTTAGTGCTGCAAAAAAATCCATATCATGCTCTAGTAATTAGAGCAATTCTTGGGGCGATCGCCGTACTAGTTTATATCGTTTTGGGTGCGGGAGACGTAGCCTTAACGGAAGCCTTAGTAGGAACGATGTTGGCTGTTACTTTGTATGTAATTGCCGTCCGTTCCTCTCTAGTAATGAGGTTAGGAATTGTTGCCGAAAGTTATTCGGCAAAAGATAGTTATCTGCTCGAAACATTAGCCGACCTTAAAAAAGTAATCCATCGATATCATCTTCGCTTGGAGTTAGTTGAGTATGCCGATCCCATTTCTTTGCAGCAAGCTCTAAAAGATCGGGAAGTTCATGCGGCGATCGAAGAGAAACTTTCTGCTGCCAATCCAGAGGTAATGTATCAGACTGCGATTAGAGTCAAACGCCTATTTGAGATTATGACAGCAGAATTAGCCGCTCCCAATACATCAATTGTTTACACGCCGATCGCCAATCAGGAGAAGAAGCACTAATGAAATGGGCTTATGTTATCGCCGTAATAATTATTCTATTTAAGGCTCTTGCTATTCCCAATCCAACAGCAGAGTTGTCGGGCATATCCATCGTAGAATCAATCGTACAAGACAGTGGCGTATCCAATGCTGTATCGGGAATTATTTTTCGCAATCGTCTTTACGATACAATTTTTGAAGTAGTTGTTTTTTCGATCGCTATTTTGGGCGCAGGATTTTTATTATCGGATGAGAATCCCGCCATAGTCTATCAACTAAGCGATCGCCCTTCAATCGTTTTAGCCCGTTTGGGAGCGACTATTACGGCAATTATCAGCATCGAATTAGCCATCCGTGGACATCTGAGTCCTGGCGGGGGATTTGCCGCAGGGGTGGCAGGAGGAACGGCAATTGGGCTAATCGCGATCGTCTCTTCCTCCGAAAAAATGGAGGCTATTTACAAGAATTTGCGTGCCGCTGTTTGGGAAAAAGTTTCCGTACTCATCTTTATTTTATTGGCGGTCGTTACTCTAATTGGCTATGAAATACCCGACGGTCAATTGGGAACGCTGTTTAGCGGTGGGGCAATTCCCCTACTTAATATTCTAGTGGCTATTAAAGTCGCGTTAGGTTCTTGGGCTGCAGTCCTCTATTTTATTCGCTATCGGGGATTGCTTTGATTGTATTTGATGGATGAGTTTTAGCTATCAGCTTGACTCTATTTGTTAATAAAAAGTCAATTGCACGTTACTTTTTTAAGATATGACAATGTAATTATATTTGTCTATAACTTTACTATTGATTCTTATAATAATGTCAAGATTGGTAAATGTGACGTGTACAAATTGAAAAATAATAGTCTATGAATATCTACGTTCTTAGAGAAAATGCTAGAAAAACGAGAAATAAACTACTCGGTAAGATTGAAAATAATCGCCAAAATTGGAGCTACTTACAAGACCTAGAATCTTGGGGAAGTGTAGAGATTCTAAGCTCTAACGATGCTTACATAGAGTATAGTCTGATTTAATTTGCTCGTTGTCGAACAGTGAATTTTTGGGTGGCTGCTTTCAAATTTGAAGGCAGCTGCTTTTTTATAATAATTATCAATCGACCCTTAATATTATTGATGTCTAAAAAAATATTATTTTTTTTTCTACGTAATAATACGTAGGTTTATTTTTATTTAAATAACATTAAGTAATAATTAAATTGTGGTTGAATAACACAATTGCCAAAATCAGAATATTTTATACTCAGACAGGAAGCCGAAAAACCGATAAATTTTCTTTGTAGCCTATAGAAACGATCGCGATTTTTAATTCTTTGTTGGAATACGACGCTAAACTCAGAGATTTTTAGATTTTCGGCAGGTAGACAATGCAATAGCTCTATATACTCTCAATATTAAATTAGCAGTTTTCCTGGCGATCGCTAGGCTGGTTCAACAGACTTCAACCCACAACTCCAAGGAGCGATCGCAAAAAAATTTGATCGGTTGACAGACTCAAATTTAATAAAGTGGGGGTACTTAAATGCTCCGAATCATAATTTTCATAATTTAGTGATGCCAACCCAGAAAACTATATCTGAGGTTCGATTGTATCCTGGGGAATTTCGGGAGATACATTGCCTCGATTGGTTTTAGGCTGCTTTTTTGGGTCTATTCTTAATTGATAGCCCATCTTTTCAAATTGCTCGACAAACTCAGTTTGCTTGTATTTCTGAGTCGATTTAGACCTAGCCCCTGCTTGCTGTCTAATTTTTTTGAGTCTGGCTTTTCTACCCATAATTTTAAAGTAGCAAAAATATCAGTCCTGGTTTTTTTCTATAATAACGCTGTTGCTCTTTCTGCCAAACTAGAACGCTCTCCTTTGGATAGAGTAATGTGACCAGCTAAAGGCTCATTTTTAAATCTTTCGACAACATAAGTTAGTCCGTTACTGGCTGCATCTATATAAGGGTTATCGATTTGATCGGGGTCGCCTGTCAAAACGACTTTTGTTCCTTCTCCAGCACGAGTAATAATTGTTTTGACCTCATGGGGAGTAAGGTTTTGGGCTTCGTCAATAATTAAAAACTGTTGGGGAATAGTACGACCCCGAATATAAGTCAGGGGTTCGATTTGCAACAATCCTAGTTCGATCAGCTCCTCATGTCCTCTACGCCAATGTTCTAGCTTGTTGTTATTTTCATGAGTGCCAAAGATCAGATCGAAATTGTCATATAGCGGTTGCATCCATGGAGTCAGTTTTTCATTGATATCTCCTGGTAAAAAGCCAATATCTTTGCCCATCGGAACAACGGGGCGAGATATCAAAAGACGAGTATAAAGCTTTTCGTCAGCCACCTTCTGCAGTCCTGCGGCGATCGCCAGTAAAGTTTTGCCCGTTCCCGCTTTCCCCACTAGAGTGACTAATTTAATCGAGTCTTGTAAAAGCAGATTCAATGCAAACCTTTGTTCTCGGTTGCGGGGTTGAATTCTCGATACTCCCAGCTTGGGTAAAGTCACTAAAGGAATAATGGTCTGGCTCTTTCCTTCAACCATACCCAATGCAGTATGGGAGGGGTTTGCCCTGTCTACTAGGGTAATATCTTGATTGGGCAATAGGCGATCTTCTAAAACAATAGAACCCTGCTTAAAAAACTCGTTAATTTTATCTGCATCGACAAATATTTCTGTTGTCCCAGTGTATAGCTCTTCAACATCGACTTTATCCGTTTCGTAGTCTTCGGCATTAAGTCCCAAAGCATCGGCTTTGATCCGCAGGTTGGTGTCCTTGCTGACCACAATTACGGGACATTGACACTGATGTTTGCACTGTATTCCCACTGCCAAAATAGCATTGTCAGCAACATCCCCACTTAATTCGGGAGGCAATTTCTTGAGAGTATCGCGATCGCCTAAGGCGACTCTTAATGTTCCTCCATTACTCAAATTAACTCCATTAGTTAAGTGCCCTTCTTCTCTTAGGGTATCTAGGGTACGGGAAACTTGCCTAGCATTGCGACCAGTCATTTCAGGCTGTTTTTTGAAGCGATCTAACTCTTCAATGACGGCGATCGGCAACACTATTTCATTATCTTCAAATCTAAAAATAGCAGTAGGATCGTGGAGTATTACATTGGTATCAATTACAAATATTTTTTTCATTAATGTAGCTGTCAGCTCAAAAGAATTCTAGATAGTTTGACTTTATTAAACATGAAACAGCCGAGAACTGAAAATTAAGGTCAAATCATTCTGCTGCTGTTTTTGAGATCGAAAAGCAATAATCAAGAATTAAGGTTCGCGATCTAAAAAATCTGCCTTGCCTAAGTAGCTAATCTCCTTCGGCGTAATCTCGAAGCGATAAGGTAATACCTCAACTCCTTTAGCCACCGCAGATCTCAACAATTCGCCATATTTTGGATCGCAAGAATCGCTCGGCGCAAAGCGATCGCAGTCGCCACGATTGATAAAATATAGCATTATTGCTTGCGTCTTGGGAACAAGATCGCTCAACTCTTGTAAGTGCTTTTGTCCGCGAGTAGTGATCGTATCGGGAAATAAAGCCAGCTTGCCCTTGTTTAAAGTAACGCTTTTGACCTCAACATAGATATCTGGTTCGACCCTATCTCCAGATAACAGAAAATCAATTCTACTTTTACGCTCCTTTCCATAGGGTACTTCCGATCGCACTGTAGTATATCGATGACTTAATTCGGGAAACAGTTTTTCTTTTAAAGCTAATTTAACTGCTCTATTGGGAATAGCCGTATTTGTCCCTACCCAGGTAGAATCTATTTCGATCATCTCCCAGGTGTAGCCTAATTTGCGTTTGGGATTATCACTTTTAGATACTTGCACCCTTGCATTGGGAATATTCACTCCAGTCATCGGTCCAGTATTAGGGCAGTGTGCCGTAATCACCTCTCCTGTTTCGAGTTCAATATCAGCCAAAAATCTTTTGTAGCGTCGGATCAAACGACCTGGAATAAGAGGCGGATATTGATAGATCGAACTCATAGCTAAAGAAGAGAAAAGACGAAACTGATTTTACCAGTATTCTCTATCCTTTGCCCCCGAAAAAATGAGATAATTGCAGTCTCCCAAGATTACTGAATTTAATTCATGCCCGACATTGATACTTTAATCGCTCAGGTGCAAGCTGAGGCAGAGAGAGAAGATTTTCCCCTAGATGTACCTGTATACAAGGCTGCAAATCTAGAGCCTACCAAACCAATTCTTTATGCAGGCAATCTAGCCAGTCCTTTGTGTTTTTTTGGTCGGGATTTGGGTAAAGATGAGGTCATCGCTAGACAGCCTTTGATTGGAGCATCAGGAACGATGGTGAGAAAAGGTTTCTACTATTCAATTCATCAGCAAAAAGCACCAACCAGAGAAGATTTAGACAATACAACTATCGAGCGCGTTCTACTAACCAATACAGTTCCATATAAGCCACCAGGAAACAAAGCTTATTTGGTAAAGGTAAAAAAGCGATTTCGTCCCTTTTTAGAACAATTGTTTGTTTTCCATTGGCAAGGAAGCCAGATAATTACTTTAGGCACAGAAGCTTTCAAATGGTTCGCCCCCTATGCTGGAAAAGGAGAATTAGATAGCTTTTTTAGGACAAGCGATCGCTATGAAAATCAGTTAACAGTCAATTTAACCGCTGCTGATGACACGGGCATGACTCACACCAAGACAATCTCGTTGTTACCCTTACCCCATCCATCTCCCTTAAATCAAAAATACTATGCTGCTTTCCCTGGAATGCTGCAACAAAGGTTAGCTCAAGTCGAATTTTGAGCGATCGCTCTACCAAATATTCAACTTTAAAAACCTCTGCGCCTTATGCGAAGCGGTATCCTTGTATCTTGAAATTAGGCTATCAAATCCTGATAGTTTAGAGAAAGTAAGTAGTAGACCGAGGTATCCTTGGTTATTCAAAACCGTCCTAAAGCTTGGTCGCTACGAGTTCTC
>JBCDCO010000187.1:0-11037 GCA_039181635.1 Cyanobacteria bacterium P01_G01_bin.19
TCAAACGGTTTTGTTCTTCTCCAAGGCAAAAAAAGAAGCCTAAACCCAAACCGACTTATGACCCCAGACATCCTCATCGCTCTACGGCTCGCCTTCTTCACCAGCAAAAGCAGTACAAACGCTCACCTTAACAGGGGTACAGGCTACACCCCAACCGAACCCGATGTAATTGACACTGGGACAGAACAGCTTGAAAGTCCTACGATCAAAGACATTATGGCTCAAAGAGAAGATAATCCCTTTTTACGCTTGGGGGTAATCGGTGGGGTGATGGGAATTATCTGTCTCTTTCTTTGGGGTATATTTGCTTTTCTTTCTCCTGATACGCCAATGGTCGTGGTAGAAAAAGTTGAAGCTGAAGAAACGGTTGAAGCCGAACCCGACTATAAAGCCCAGTTAGCTTTTAGAGATCAGTTTCATTCCTTAGAAAAAAAACCCGAACCCCAAATAGAACAGGCAACTAACGAGTTACCACCTGCTACTAAACCTGAGTCATTACCCTCAACTCAACCCGCAGTTAAATCTGTACCTCCTTATGCGGAGCGGTATCCTTTAGGACGCCCTATTCCTCAACCTGTTACTCCCCGTTCCTTACCTCGCACTACTTATCGCCCAGCACCAAAGCCAATTCCCCAACCAGTTCCAGCAGCAACTAAACCAGAAATACCTCCACAGGAACAATGGCTTGCTTTAGCTAATTTTGGCACTGGAGTCTCATCTCGTCCTATTCCCCAACCATCGGTTAAACGTTCTCCTAATTCAACTCCTACTCCCGCTTTATTAGTTAGTAATTCCGTATCACAAGGAGAGTTAGACATCATCAATCGTCGGCGCATTGAGAGCAAAGTCGATCGCTTGACCCCAGCAATTACCATAGATCGAGGCATAGTCAAAGGTAAAATCGAACTTCCTTTAGTTTGGGATAGTTCTCTTGCACCCGAACGGCAACAGTCGAACCAGATTACAGTAACTCTGGAAGAGCAAATCTACGATACTGAGGGTAAAACTATCTTTGATCGCGGTTCTGTTGCCATAGTTGAAGTCCAGTCAATCAATGATACCAATGGCTTGGTTACAGCCTATGTCAGCCAAATTAACGATTCTACCTTTAAGCCAGGGGAACTAATTCTACGGAACAAAAAGAAAGCTGCACTAGTTGCTAAAGCCAGCAAACGCAGTAACTTTGGCAATCGACTTTTAGTAGGAGGAGTAGACACCCTCAGCAGTTTCGGTCAACAAATACTAATACCCGAAACCAACAGCACCGTATCCAATGGCACTGCTATTGTTACCAGTCAGAGTCGTAATAGTATCGGACGAGATTTAGCGGGTTCGGCTTTAGATGGTTTTGGCTCATCGTTGAGTAGCGAACTAGAACAGAGAAATCGCCGCAACCAAATTGGTGACGGCGGTACGATTTTTACTCTGGCTCAAAACACCACCGTATACCTAACCAATATTAAACCTCTTAAAATTAACCCTTAATCACAAACGTGCAATCTAAATTAGAAATCAGAATGATTTATTTTCAGCTATAAGCTATAAGCCACAAGCTATAAGCGACAAATGCATTGCCAATAAAATTTGAAACTAGCTGACTCAAGAATATACAGATCGATTTACTAAATTTTCTACTTCCGAAGCTTAAAGCCTAGAGCTTACAGCTTACAGCTACGAACTATTAACCTTTCAACGAAGCTAATTCACATCAAGCAGCATGAATAAATTATTGACCAAACTAATATTAGCGGGAACAATTACAACATCGGTTTACATTCCTACTTCAGTTCATGCCACCGAAGTACCCGTTAAATACGATTTAGTCTCTACCGCCGATGCCGTCAAAGGAGCAATTCCCGTTACCCTCTACTTTAGCAAAATTATTAGCCTCGACTTTACCGATGCGGGAGAATACATCACCTTTATTGCTCCGAGCGATCGCTCTCAATTTGTCTACAATACAGATTTACCCGTCAACTCTGGTGAAGCTCAAAGTGTTTATCTTCTACCCATCGAGAAAATAAACTTTAAAGGAACGTATCAAACATCTCACCCCAATCTTATCGTCAAAACCATCAATAGTTCTGGGCAATCCAAACAGTATAACTTCATCCTCAACTTTAGTTCTGGAGTAATGACCAGTACGGGAATTAAAATTATTCCTTCTACCAAAAAATCCCCAAATGACTCCAACAAAATTAGAGTTTCTGCTGGTCAAACTATTAACGCCGATGACATAGAACGAGGACTGAGAATTGCGATCGTCAAACAATATATTAAGGCAGACGACCCAGTAGTCAATAAAGTCCGTAACTTTGTCTTCATGCTACGTAACGGCAATAGCATCAACGATGCCATAACCCATACTGGAATTAATCCCAGCGTAGTTGAATCGTTGGGCGAAATGTATTTAGAAGCGGAACTTACTACTAGACTCAAAAAGAATCCGATTGTTGTTGAACCATGAATAAGCGTTCTATATAACTCCCCATAGATTCTCAACTCATCACTAGTTTTAATCTCAAAGTCAAAAGCACTTTGATAAAATTCTGAAGCTTCTTCTACTAAAAACTATATATCTATGGCAAAAATCAATCACGATCAATTATTTAAAGAGCTTCTGACCACTTTCTTTGTTGAATTTTTGGAATTATTTTTTCCCTCAATTCTTGAATATCTCGACACTGACACAATTACGTTTGTCGATAAGGAGTTGTTTACTGATGTTGTTGGTGGTGAGAAGAAAATCATGGATATTGTTGCTCTAGCTAAATTTCAGCAACAGAATTATTCTTTTTTAGTCCACATTGAAAATCAGGCTTCAAGCGATACTGAATTTAATCGCAGGTTCTTTCGTTATTTCTGTTCTCTATTCTTAAAATATGACTATCCCGTCTATCCTATTGTTGTTTTTTCTTATAACTCTCCTCAAAGATTAGATCGGAGTAACTTCACAATTGATTTTCCTGATAAGCAAGTTTTGAATTTCGACTACGAAATTGTTCAACTCAATCGTCTTAATTGGCGCGACTTTCTCCAACAGCAAAATCCTGTTGCTGCCGCTTTAATGGCTAAGATGAAAATTAATGAAAGCGATCGCCCTCAAGTTAAAGCTGAATGTCTCCGCTTAATGGTCACTCTCAAGCTCGACCCTGCTAAAATGTATCTTATTTCAGGCTTCGTCGATACTTACCTCAACCTCAGTCAACAAGAAGAACTAATTTTTCAATCCCAATTAAGTACAATGGAACTGGAGGAACAGGAGCAAATTATGCAAATTACTACTAGCTGGGAACGTAAAGGACAAAGTAATACTATTTTACGATTGCTTAACCGAAAACTCGGCTCTCTTCCCGATGCAACCATTCAACAAATTGAATCTCTACAACCGAACCAATTAGACTCTTTAACAGAAGATTTACTTGATTTCAAATCTATTGATGACCTCAATCAATGGCTTAGTAACTCCTAATCATTTTTAGTTTCTAGCCTCTAAAGCTTCGATCATTCTCTACCCATAACAGCCCTTGCCCTCTCAACTATGCGATTAATCTTCTCCTGACTAATCCAGGTAGACTTCATCGAACCGCGAAAGAGATCGACCTCTACCTGCATCCGCTTTAGCTGAGAATTGAGTAGCTGATGAACCATTTCCCCAGCAGCGATCGCCATTTGCGAGTTGATATTGAGGCTTTGCCCGTTTAACAAAGCTCGTTCCGCGCAGGATAGAGTTTCATTATCATCTGTCTGTAGCAGCAGTTCGGGATATTGAATGGTCGGCAAAGGTAGAGTGGTACAGGTAGCAGGTTCTAGAATGTAGTCATCTAACTCTAGAGAATACCAGTTACCGATAGACACCTGACCGTAGGTATAGTCATTACCACAGTCAATCCACCAGCAGGGTATATGACTAAATCCGTGAGCTATTAGACCAAAATATTCAATCATCAACTCTTCAATACTTTTCCTAGCAGCAGCATTATCTACACAGCCAATAATCACCGTCGGCGCACTGCAATCGAGACTAACTGCCGATGCCCGATCTGCGATCGCCCCAATTCTTAGTTTAGGAAACATAGCTTTATAACGTACAGCCAAAGCCTGGGCTTTGTTGTACCCTAATTCAGCCTGACAAAAGTTCTGGCGGTAAAGGTTTTTCTCTTCGATGCGATCAAAGTCAATGAGAGTAATCGAGATCTGTTTGTCCGCAGCGTCGAAACAATTAGCCAAACGACAGAGATGAGGTACTAGAAAGCTACCAGTTCCACCGCAGCCAACTACATATATGCGAACAAAAGGATAATTAAAATAGATCGGTTTGGCATTGATAATCGACAAATCTGAGAATTCTAACTGTAGATGTTTAGAAGGGGATGACATGACGACAATAACTATTAATATTTTGATAAATTTGGTCTGAAGCCACGTCGAGAAACAAACCATGAGCGCAGACTCTGCTGACAATTTCTAACCGATCCTTACTTCTGCCAATTACCGTACTAATTCGGCAACCATTCTCTTCTCGGTCGTCAGTAGCAGAAAAGAACGCCCTCATAGCTCCATGACTGTGAATTTCAATGGCAGCAGGTTCGGGATGCTGTTCTAAACATATGCAGGAAGTTGGAGTACATTCTTGTTCGGGACATATTACCTCCCAAGCAGTAGCGCGCCAATAAAGATAGAATAATTGTTCTAAATTTGGATATTGGTTAATGCGATCAATGATGCCTTTAACCTTATTCTGTGGAACTTGTGGCACTATTAGTTCAAAGCTTGGAGATAATTCAGCTAGACCAGGAGTAGTAACTAAACTATGAGCTATGGTTGCGTTAAATTCGGTTCTTTTTACCGAACGAAAAATACCATTACCAGCCCAAAGATAACCAGGAGGAAGATCTGTAGCTGATTCTGGCTTGACTATAGAATGATTTATTAACACGGCTTGAGAATTCTATTTAATATTTTGCGGTGGTTTGAGCCAGGGCAGCTAAAGTTAAGTTAGTCGAGACTAAATCCCGTTCTGGATAGATTGTGTTTAAGCTTTGAGCCACATCTTTTAGCTGAGAGACGACATTGTAGGGATGGGCTTGAGACTTATTGTTATCGTAATCTTGGTTAAATTTTGATGTGACAAAAGCGTTCCACATCAGACTAGGACTGTGACTGGGTAAAGCAACGTTACCCCAACAGACCTTGCCACGGTCATCAATATTGGGCAAAGGGTAGTGGTATAAAGTCGAACCAAGACTAAGCTCATCTTTGTAAGCGTAGACCCACAGTTGGCTTTGGCAGTGTACCATTACCGCCCCAGGCAAGGGGACTCTCAAACTGAACGACTCAAACTTTAATAGATAGGTGTTAGGCAGAACCGAACTAATGGTCGTAGTCCTTCCCTCTTTTCTAGAGATGTGATGCAGCTTTACCTGGGGGTGAACGTACCAATCAGACTGAAAATCCGACTGTGAAATAGCCTTTATCAAAGAAGGCAAATCGATCTGTTTAATTAGAGTCTCGCCATTTTCTCGCGCTACAAACAAAACCGAATCCTGCTGCATAATCAGGAACGCCTGAGACTGTTCGATTAGCTGGGAAATCATAATATACGCCTGGTGTGAATTAGCTTCGTTCAAAGTTTATTAGTTCGTAGCTCTTAGCTTTTAGCTTTTAGCCTTTAGCTTTGGTTTAATTGTTATATGCGTAGCGATATCTATGAGAATATGACACAAGCACGCGATCGCCCTCGTATATGGTGACGCATTCGCGTTGTGTATTGAATAGAGTTTAAGACTGCTCGCCCTATTTGATTTAGAGCTAATAGCTAATAGCTAGGAGCTAATAGCTCAGGCGAAGCCTGTTATTTGGCGGAAGATTTGTGCGATCGCAGGTTGGGCAATAGTAGGATTGGCACAAAACCAGTTATCAAAAAAGCGCAGTCTAACTAAAAGGACTAAGGCTTGCCTGTATTCTTCTTCTAGCATTATGACTTCAGTTTCGCTCAAGGTATATTCGTTGTCTCCTTCTACATGACTATCCAGCCATAAATTGCCAGTCATAGCCCAAACGTAACGAACTACATCTGGCAAAATGCTCAGAGGATGACTGTCTGGCAACAGGCTTATTACTCGCTCGATTGAATCTAGAGTTCTATAATCGTAGCCAAAGTAATCAAAACACTCATCGCTAGTCATGCGGACAAAATACCAACCAACCCCTTCGCCATGGTAGTAGTAGTCGTAACTATCAAAACCCGATGGACAAATTGAGATTTTTCCCAATCCCGTGTAAGGTCTTTCCCTGGTATTTTCAACGAAGTCGCGCTCACAGTCGTAGCAGGGAAAGCAGTGTTCGTTGAGCAAATCTATCAGCCGAATATCAATTTGTTCCAGGGCATCATCATTTAAAATTAGGTTGGCACCCAGTTGGCAATACTCTTCTGGAAACAAATCTTTGGTTGCTTGAAGCCCGTTATACCTGCGAGACAATTGCTTAGTTCTTTCGAGCAAAGATCTCATATTAAGGGTCGAACTTTTGTCGGGCAATAGTACAGACGAACAATTAAAGAGCGAATTTGCCTTTCTCTTTCTGATAGCAATTGTTTGATCGCTTCAAGATCCCATCCTTCATATACTTCTTCCCATTGGGCAATGGTTAGTTCTTCGATAGGCTGTTGGTTAAACCTTTCAACAAGGTGATTAGAGATGCGCGTGAACCCCGCGCCTCTCTCACCTTCAATTCTTAAAGATAAATTATCTTCAGGACAGGCTTCAAGCAATTCAACTAAAGCATTACTGCCTTTAGTGCCTACCCGTTTAATGATTTTAATCGAACCATCTTCTTTTCTTTCTATTTTTCCCCCAGCCATCCCAGGAAAACCTACCGATAACAAACTAATGATTTGTTCGTCATCTAATCCTTCAATTTTAGCAGCATCGACGGAATAAGTTTGTCCTTCGTATTCAACTTTTATAGCGTTTTTATCATTATTTGAAGTCATAGTTAAATTAAACTTTTGGCAAATTTTACTTTCTTAGTTTTCTTAGTGGTTTTAGTAGTTTTATTTTCAATCGGCTTTACTTTACGTTTGCCGTTATCTTTGAGCTTTTGTTTGGTGACTTGACTATTTTTGTCTTTGACATCAAATTCAGGCAGCAAGCCCGCAACGGCAAGGTTCAAATCTTCAGGCATCCTGTCATATTTAGCTATTGTCGGTAAAACCCCTTCATAGCCAACAGCTAGAGTAAATATTTGCTCCTGGGAATCAAAAATGAAGCTTACTTTTAGCGGATGCTTACACTCTTTTATTAGGTCAGTTAGAGTAGATGTTGATTCACTCATAACCATAACGAATTAACATAACTAAATTTCATCCATTTACTGGTAATCGCAACTTTCAAGGCGTAAGCCTTCTTGCTATGGACAAATCAATAGTTGAACAGTGCCGAGAATATTATCCCATGACCTTTTATCCAGATAGTTTATCTGAAATACTAACTAAAGTTAATAGAGTTCGAGAGCAAAAAGACCCTATCTCTCATCTCGAACCAATACCTTTAATAATCAAACAGATTCATTACTATAACGATATTGGCTTTAAACAATTTTTCTTTGGATGTTTGGCTGTATTTTTATTACTATTGGCAACTGTTAATGCTTTGCTATCAAATAAAATAGCAGCTTCAGTTTTACTGCTGTTAACCGCGATCGCTTTCTTATGCTATTGCAGCTTACAAATATATAAAAATAATCTTAGAAAGCAATTAATTACTATTGAAAACAAACTATCTTCTAGACAATATACAATTAAAGATAAGTTAGACAGCAATTTTACACAAAAGCTATCTAGCCTCCTATTAGATTCTTTAGCAGAAAGAGAAAACATTTATAACTTTAAAATCGACGATTCGGCAAACAAAGGTCTGTCTGAATCTTATTTCCTAAGTTATTTACAAAAGTGGTTTAACTACCCTTGGCGTATTATCGAACACTGCCAATTTCAAGGTGAGCGTTATACCCCCACCGCCGATTTTATTCTAATTAATGACGATCTCAAGCTCGGTATTGACTTAGAAATAGACGAACCTTACACCATCAAAGAATCTATGCCCATTCATTTGGTTGAAGATCGCAAATATATTATTAGAGATAAATTCTTTTTAACACTGGGCTATATTGTGATTCGCTTTGCTGAATATCAAATTGCCAAGTACCCCGACTATTGTTGTCTGCACATTGTTAGAGTACTCAACCAATTTTTAGATCGAGAGTTGAAAATTAGCGTTCCTCCAGCAACTGAGATTCAGCCTTTAAAACCTCAAGACTGGAGGGTCAAAACCTGGACTCAAAGAGAGTCACAAATTATGGCAGCTAATAAAATTCGCGATCGCTATCTCGAACCAGTTAAAGCTTTTAACTACAAACGAAATCTTTCTTAAATTTAACTCGTCGATCTAGTCAGACTCAAATATTTCCTCCAATAACAAGTAACATGAAACTTTGGCGATAAGCTGATAGCTTGTCGAGTACTATCTATTCGACCAACACCATTGAGTGAACTCCTCTTGTAACGGGAACAGAATAATTAGTTTTAATTAACTGGGGTTGGGGGTTTAAAGGGTCTGCACCAATGCGCCAAAAGTCTATACTTCCGCCCGCAATAGAATCATCAAAATGGTCGTAATTGACCACCGCTAAATACTGGCTAGAAGCGTCAAAAGCTGCTGCTTCGGGCAAAATACCATCGAAAGGATAATCGGCGACGTGGTTCAATTGTCCCGTTTCGGGATCGAAAGTCGCCAGGGTAAGAGAAGAATACCAGGTAATGCGATCGTCGTCGTAGGGTAAATAGCTGCGTTCTAAATTAGTTGTCACCACATAGCGACCATCGGGGCTAATTGCCAAACCTTCAGGACTAACTCCAGTCTCAGAACGAGATACTAGGGCATGTCGGGGTGTACCATCTTCTCGTGTCCCTGCTTCGAGGCGAATACTATTGATACTTCCCTTTGGTGCTTCCGTCCATGTTCCCTCGACATCTTCGCCCCAATAGAGATTATTGACAATTAAATGACGACCATCGGGAGTAAAGCGAGCCATGTAGGGAGCTTTTTCAATTTTTACGGTATTTCCCCAGGTTTCTAAGGCTGAATTACCCGTCAATCTGGCAAAAGATACTTCTGCTGCGGTTTCATTGACTAAAGCTAAGACGTTCTCTGTCGGATGCCATTCTGCGTGAATTAATTCATCTCCTTCAGGTATGGTAGTTACTTCAGGATAAACAGGATCGCCTAACTGTCCGTTACCAAGAGGAATCAAAGCCAGAGGAGTTTCCGTACCCGCACCATCAGGATGAAAAGTTACAGCTACTAAAGAACCATCAAAGTTGACGCTAATAGCAATGGGACGTTCGGCTATTGTCACATCTTGGACAAGATTCGGACTTGTTGGCTCTTGAAGATCGAATACTGAAAGACGATTTCCATGTTCTAAATCTCCGAAAGTTTGATTGTCGTCTATACCTTCTGGTCTTTGCGTAAAGGTTTCCACTACCATCGCGTAACGACCATCAGGAGTAACTGCCACTGCAACAGGAGGACCTGCTACAGAGTTACTGGCAGATGTTTCAAAAGCTTCTAACTCGCTGACATGCTTACCGACAGGAATTATGCTGATTGCATCTTCGCCTTCTCTCGATCCCAAACTGCCATCAATGTAAGCCGAAGCCACCATATCTGCATCGGAGATAGAAACCAAATAACGTCCCGCAAAGTTCATCGGTGCAGTACGATTTTGTGCCAGTACGGGTAAAGCAATTCCTGTTAAGGCAACAGAAGCCACCAACCATTGTTTCAAGTTCATAATAGATATTCTTTTTAAAAATTAAGTTAATTACAGACAGATAAGCCAAATTCAGTAGGTCGAGACTGCAACTCATTTGTCTGGACTGCGGTGACTAAATCGGGGAAAGTAAATATATAATCGCGATCGCGAACTTGGGTATGGCAACTCAAACAGGATGATTCGCTACTGGATACCAAATTTCCTGTAGGACTATACCAAGCATATTTCCAGTTACCGTTACGCAGATTGGCTGGGTGTTCTGTACCAAAACCTGACTGCTTTTCTCGAATAAAGATGTTGTTTAATCGACTCGGTATCAATTGATTATTGGCATCAGCTATGGCTGAATGAGTTTCCATAACAATAACCGAACCATCTGGTAGCTGGTTACTTTCTCTCGCTGCATTCACTGCAATTAAATTTGCATATATTTGGCGCACAATACGACTATTAGGACAAGAAACCGAAGCATAATGAGTAAAATTTTGTTGATAGTTACTGGGAAACTCCAAAGATTTAGAAGCTACCATACGAGATAGTCCTAGGCTGATTAATACTGAAAACAACAGCAAAGTTATTCTAAACAACCATTTTGGGCTAATCATGGTTTTTTAGTGATTTAATCTTTATTTTGGGCTTTTCTTAAGATAGAACGGAGTTAATTATAATGTCCAATAGATTTATACAGGCTAACTAATAGCCTACAACTATTACTCAAACTATTAATGGAACTCAGACACCTAAAATATTTTGTAGCGGTAGCAGAGGAACTACACTTCGGGCGGGCTGCTGCCAAAGTTCACATTACTCAACCTGTGATTAGCAACCAAATTCGCCGTTTAGAGAAAGAATTAGGGGTAAAGCTGTTTTTTCGTACTAAACGCACCGTAGAGCTTACCGAACCTGGAAAAGTCTTTTATGAAGATGCAATTCAGATTTTAGCCCAAGTAGAGCAAGCAGTAGTAAAAGTTAAAAGAGCCAGTCGTGGAGAAATTGGCAGCTTGATTATTGGCTATACTGGACCTGCTTTATATACTATGCTGCCGAAAATTATTAAAGCTTTTCGGCACAAATATCCTCAAATTGGCCTATGTATAGCAGCGGAACAATTTTGGTCGGTAAGGAAAAAACAACCTCTGAAACCCTTATATACAGAGGATTTTGATTTAGAGCATTAAAATTTTAAGTGATCGCTGTTGA
>JBCDCO010000188.1:0-10980 GCA_039181635.1 Cyanobacteria bacterium P01_G01_bin.19
ATTGAAGAACAGGCGATCGTCACGGCTGATGAAGTACAAAAAGCGGTATCGACAGTAGAGGTAGATAGCAATCTGTCGCTGTCAATTATGCGTAATGGCAAGTCGCAGAATATTGGGGTTAAGGTAGGAGTTTTGCCTCAAACTCAACAAGCAAGACAATAAACTCAGTTTTTGCAATCATCTTGGTTGGAAAAGTATCTAAATAATTAAGCAATCGTCTACTTTTGATTAATTTCTCACTACCAGTCAAAAGTAGACGGCCTTTTTTGTATTGCATTGTGCATAGATTTCGGAATATTTATTACTTAAGTAGGTCAACCAAATTAAACGAAAAAGAAAGATTCCTATTCCCTTATTCCTCCTATTGCCTTATGCAGGTTTATCGGTTTGATTTTTAATTGAGTTAAGGTACTTGTAAGACTCTGTAATGCAGTATCGCTTTGTCAATTCACTTACCAAATGGTTAACCTAGAAATCGTTAAATAGCAGTATTAAGCTTCTTTATTGATTTTTGACCATGCCCAGAAGAAAAAAGTTTTTAGTTAGTCTATTTGTTCTAACCACTTCGATCTGCTTCTGGATTACGCCACCCGCTTGGGCGCAACTACCTTTTATCCAAGATTTAACGGTATATTCTCGATTATTGCGCCCAGGACAAAATAACGCGCTCCATTCTGCCTGTATTCGTCTGGATGGACGCTGTTTATTTAAGCTGTCGGGAACAGACTCAGAAGCTTTGACAGATCGGATTTATGAAATTCAGAAACGATTCGATTTGGTTACATCTAGCTATTTAGCCCATGAAAGCGATCGCGGCGATGTCACTATTAAAACCAATGGCAAATTAAAAGACATCTATTTAACGGTTAAAGGGACTCAAGAGCGTTTATTTACTGTAACTAATCCCGATGGTAGGGCTAACGATGTCAACGTTGATATTAGAGCGCAACAGCTAAAATCAATTATCGAACGGGGTCTAGCAACCTCAGTCGAAGAGCATTCTTCCCAATATCAACGAAAGCAGATAATAGTAGGAACCTGCATTTTGTTTTTAATTTGGTTGGGTAATTTGCCTTTAAGTAGATCGATTAGAAAATTAAGGGCTTTGGCAATAAGACTGACTCCTTCCCCCGCTATCAAAACTTTGCCTCTGGTAGAACAGTTAGATCGTCGTCAGCAATGGAATCTAACCGAAATTAAATATCGCCTATTGCAGCTTCTGCAAATAGTTGTTTGGTGTGGTGGAACCTTATTTATTCTCAATCTATTCCCCCAAACCAGAATTGTTTCTTTTTTGCTCATCGCCATTGCTACAGTCCCCTTTCGAATTATTGCTGTGGCACTGCTAACCTATATTTTGATTCGGCTGACCTTTTTTATTATTGCCAAACTTAGCGAACCAGCGATGGAAAGACAGTCTGTAGACTTTAAAGTCAATCAACGGGGGAAGCTGAGAATCGACACCACCGCCAGAATTTTACGCAGCGTAGTCACCGTTCTCTGGATTATTTTTGGTATCTTACTGGCATTTAGAATCAATGGAGTTAATCTAGCTCCTATCTTGGCTGGTGCTGGTATATTTGGCTTGGGTTTTTCCCTCGCATCCCAAAACCTAATTAAAGATGCAATCAACGGATTTATTATTATTTGGGACGATCGCTATGCAGTTGGTGATATTGTCGATATCGATTGTGTTAGCGGTTTGGTAGAAAATATCAATCTCAGAATTACTCAGTTAAGAGATGCGGAAGGAAGGTTAATTACCGTTCCCAACAGCGCGGTCAATATTGTGGCAAATCGTTCCAGTCAATGGTCTAGAGCTGATATTAGCATTCCCGTAGCATACCAGTCGGATATTAATAATGCGATCGCCGTAATCTATCAAGTAGCCGAAAGAATGACCCAAGATCCCCAGTGGCAAGAGCAAATTTGGGAATTTCCCAATATTTTGGGGGTAGAACAGTTTAGCGATCGCGGCATTATGATTCGCGTTTGGATTAAAACCGAACCATTAAAACAGTGGGACGTTGCCAGAGAGTTTCGCCGCCGAGTCAAAATCGCCTTAGATGCGGCAGGAGTTTCCATTCCCATACCCCAACAGCAAATCTTATTCGAGCGAGAGAAAACTGCTAAGTAAGGGGATAAAATTCGATCCACTTACTCAAATTACTCAAACAGTAGATTAACTAACCTATATCCCAATTAAAACCATAGTCTACCAACGTACCGTCAATAAATTCTTGCAAAGTCTCTGCCATAGTTTCTTGTTCGGCAATCCGAGGATGACCTGGGGTAACTTGCTCGTGAATTAGGGAAAAAACTCGCTCGTCATCATACTCAAGCCGATATTCTGCGATCGCTTCGGTAATATAGCTATCCCACAGGGGATTATGGAACATAGCGGGAAACATACCAATAAAGTATGATTCGGGATGTTTATTTCTGAGATTAGCGATCATTTGCTTGTAATGTTCTTTCCATTCTTGTTTGGATAGACTATCGCCAACGCTGGCTGCATCATTTTGACCGTAAGCAATAATCACCAAATCTGGAGAATAATTATTAAAATTCCAAAGGTCTGCATTTTGTAGTGGTTTAATCTTATCGTAAATCGTTTCGCCACCGATATCCTGCCAAAATCTATTGCGGCTAAAACCATCTACTAAGGAAATGCCTGCTTGAGCTACTAGAGAAACTTCAGCATCATATGTGCGGGCTAAAATCGAGCCATAGCTATAGTAAGCGTTGGCAATATCGCTCTTATCTTGAACCTGAGGATCTTGGACTCCTGTAAAGGGATATTCGACTGCAATACCAGCAGTGATTGAGTCTCCATAAACCTCGATAGCACGTTGAGAATCTGGATTGGCAGGAAGTAGTTTGCCATCGATAGTAACGCTATGAAACTTAAATTCTCCCGTCGAATAATCGGTGCGCTTATAAATAACTGCGTTATGGACTTTATTTTCTAGTCCTTCTACAATGTCATAAGTTACGGGCTGATTGCCATTTCTTAATAGCTTAATTTTAAATGGTTCGGGGCGATCGTCTAAATACACATCTACATAATTTTCTCTACCGAAGCTATCTTCTGAAAGTTCTATTTGTAGCTTTGTACCTGTAAATTTTAATTCAATCGATGTTCCTGGATAGCCTAAAACTGGCGACTGGGGATCTTGCCAATCAATCCTACCGTCATAATTAAATAGTTCGTTATCTGCCGTAAATCTCTGAGGAGTGCGAGGGGGAGTTCGTAAATTAGTTAGCTCATCGATCTGGTCAGCACTGAGAGCTTGGTTATAAATTTCCAGGTCGGCAATATTTCCTGCAAAACCATAGATATTGCTACTATCGACATCATCTCTATGAAATCTAGTGCCAAAATTGACTCCTCCCAAAGCGATCGCACCATGTTCCCAGACCTGACTGCCAGCACCTCGACCAATTTCTACTCCATCAAGGTAGGCAAACAATACTTCTGGTTGAACTGCGTTATGCTCGGCTTGGGCGTCTAATACCAACGCCACATGATGCCAGGTATTGGGACTGACAAGATCTGTATTGATAAAAGTGCCCGACCAGTTGCTTTCAGGTCTATTCCATCCACCTACATATAGTTGTCCCCGATCTAAATATAGATTCAATCCGCGACCGCCACCACCTTCTTCATAAATGACTTGGGGAGTATCGCTATCGATATCATCTGCATTGAACCAAACTGATATAGTTCTTTGGGCGTGGATATCAAAATTAAGTTCCTTAGAGCTTGTAATCTTTACTAAATCGTCATCACCATCAAACCGAATACCATTGCCCAAATCCTGGCCGACAGGCTCAAAGAATGCTCCATTTTGCAAAATGCCCAGATGATTCTTATGGCTGTCATAAGCTCTATTGCCAGAAACTTCATCTAATTTTAGCTGTGCTACCAATCGATCTGAATTAGCTGGTGGTGATTCCAAGTTTGCTAAGGCAACTATCTCTGTAGCACTCAAGGCTTGGTTATAAATTCGAGCTTCGTCAATTGCACCGATCAAGCCTAAAGCATTTGTTTCCGATGTGTTTCCTGTATGCAGCCTGGTACTACCATCGAGTCCGCCAAAAGTTGCTTTACCTTTACTACCCAAAACCTGACTGCCAGCACCTCGACCAATTTCTACTCCATCAAGGTAAGCAAACAATACTTCTGGTTGAACTGCGCTATGCTCGGTTTGTGCGTCTAAAACTAACGCCACATGATGCCAATTATCGGAGCTAATATTATCGCTAGCCAGAAAAGTACCAGACCATTGAGTAATCGGTTGATTCCAACCGCCTACATAAATCTGTCCGCTATCGAGATAAATATTTAGACCGCGACTGCCACCACCCTCTTGATAGATAACTTGCGGGGTATCCTGGTGAATATCCTCTGCTTTGAACCAAACCGACACAGTGCGACTGTCACGGTCTTCTGCATTGATTTCAGGAGCATTAGCGATCGCGACTAAGTCATCGCCGTCCAATTCCACTACGCCGTTGAAAGGTAAAACATCTTGGCGAAAAGCTGCATCGCCGAGCAATCTTCCCGCATTATTATTGCCATCAGGCGCAGAATCAACGGCAAAATAATTTGTTTCATAGTCAAAATCTAGCTCTAGTACTAGTTCCGACTGCGGAATTTCGAGAACGGATTGATAGTCAGCTAGAGTCTCATAGTCTATGCTTAACTCCGACTCAATTTCTCCCAAATTTATTTCTAGCTGCCAATCTCCATTCAGGTCTTTGTAACCAGTTAAGTTGTTAGAAGCGGCGACATCTGCCGTAGTTAATTCGCTTAAACTTTCAATAAATTCAATTTCTGAACCAATTTTACAGCCCATCAACAGAAGGTCTGCATCTTGGTCTAAATAGTTCGACCATTGCCGCAATTCTTCTTGATATTCATTGATATTACTCAGACTCAAGTCGGTAGTTCCTATCTGAAGACGCCCTTCGCTACCGTGGGAGATAATCTGAATGCTCGATACATTTTGATATTGACTTAAAGCTAGTGTGATTTGAGCAATCCCATCGCTCTCTCGATCTATTACTATGGTTTCTGCCTTATTTTCTTCAGAAATAAAATTTGAGTAGCTGTCAACCTGAGAATCGACAAAAATAATATTTAAATTTGATTCTATTTCCGAACTCGATGAAGATACTTCTTCAAACATTATTCAACTAAGTATATTTTATTAATAGTTATTTCGTATTACAAAATAATACCCGTACTCTCCAGGAAAAAATATTAAGTGTTGAATAAATCTGAATTAATTTAGGATAAAGCTGTTCGTTAAATCGCTTTGATTTACCTCTCAATCTTGGAAGCTCTTAACTGTCCGCAAGCAGCATCAGCCTCCAGCCCACGAGAGTATCTAACACTTACGGCTACACCAGAATTTTCTAAAATTTCGACAAACTCCTTGATGCGATGCTGCTTTGGTCTTTGATAGTCTACTTCGGAAATCGGGTTGTAGGGAATGAGATTGACGTGGGTTTGGAATCCTTTAAGCTTTTGACTAAGTTCTTTGGCATTTTCAGGCAAATCGTTGATCCCAGATAGTAAGATATACTCAAACGTAACCCTTCTTCCTGTTACCTGCACGTAATCCCTACACTCATCTAGCAGATTATCAATCGTGTATTTTTTGGCACTGGGGATTAACTGTTGGCGCAAAGACTGATTGGAAGCATGAAGGCTAACTGCCAAAACAATTTGCAGTTTGTGTTGGGCTAGCTGTCGAATTCGACCTGGAATTCCTACTGTCGATACTGTAAGCGATCGCGCGCCGATCCCCACATCCTGGTTTAGAGACTTGACTGCGGGCACTACCTGTTCGATGTTTGCCATTGGTTCGCCCATACCCATAAACACAACGTTACTTACTCGTCGGTTAAAGTCTTCCTGAACGGTAAGCACCTGATCGATAATTTCGTGGGCTTTGAGGTTGCGAGTAAAGCCGCCTTTTCCCGTGGCACAAAAGTCGCAGTCCATCGGGCAACCTACCTGAGAAGAAACACACACCGTCAGCCGTTTGGCAGTGGGTATTCCTACCGCTTCAATAATCAAACCATCAGCCAGGCGTAATAGATACTTGCAGGTTTCATCGGGGGCAACGCTACGATAGTGAATGGTCGAACGTCCGATAGGATAATCTGCCATTCCTTCGCGCCACTTCTTGGGAAAGACAGAAATATCTAATAGCGATCGCGCTCCTTTTTGATACAGCCATTGATAGAGTTGCTTGCCTCGATAAGTTGGCTGTCCTTGCTTTTCTACCCAAGATTTTAGTTCATCTAGAGATTTACCCAGCAAAACTTCTGAATTTGCGGTATTTATTGCTGTTTGTAGCGTCATTTTGGTTCAAAATTTATCTGGCGATTGCTCGAGCGCGAAAAACTAACTAAGGCAAGTCAATTCTATTCTTCATTCTACTGCTTATTCACTCGACAAATTGGGAAATAATTTTAAGCTAAGTCAGCCTTTAACTCGCCCTGATATGCAATTCCAATAATGCTCAGTTTCCATTTAGTCGGATTTTTCTTGCCAGGAATGGTTTTATTAAAACCCAATTCAAAAGTACCTTCTGATAAATATTCATCACAGATGGAAATCGAGACAGGTGCAAAGTCTTCAGAAGGCGCAAATCGTCTTAAAGGTAAAGCAATTAGATTGATCACGTTTTGTGGTTTGATCTTGTTCGTCCAAGAAGAATAAGAACTGGTTAGAATAGTTTGACCGTTAAACCCAATCTTGACAAAACCATCGTTGAGATCTGACTTAATATAGATTGCCATCAGTCTACCTTTTAACAAGAACCTAAGAGCATTACCTGGATATATGCTGAAATTCTTTTCGCGATAAACAGTATTTTGATAGATCGATTCTTTGGGTTGCTTGAGAAAATAGTTGCCAGAATCAAAGCGATCAAAATATTTTAAATCTGCAAAGTTATCGCAGTAGATGGGTTCTTCCTTTAAAGTATACGATGTCTTTCTTCGAGTTTTTAAAGCTTCAATAACTCCCTGTCTTTTAAGTTCGTTGATAATTTCCTGGGATACTATTTGTACTCCCTCTGGTCTTGTGTAATGGGCATGATCTTTATCATTGTACAAAGATTTGATAAAGTCTACGGTTCCATCTTGACTTAATAACCTAGTGATATTTACTACTGGCAAGTTATATTGCTTGCCAATAGACTCATATAATTCTGATAAATAGCAATGGTTTTCATAGTAGCTAGCCAAATTTATGCCAAAAATAAGCAGAATAATAGAGCAACGAGGATTGGCAATTCTTGCTTTTCTAATAAAACCCTCTAGAGATTTACCAGTCAATTCTAAGGAAGAGCAGTCTACTTCAATTGCATGACGGTCATTAACGCAATATTCAAAAAATATAATATCGCTCTTGGCAGCAATGTTGTATCGCTCTTGCTGAATAAGACTATAAAGATTAGTAACTCCACCCAAAGAATAATACTTAAGAGAAGTGTCTAACCCCGTGACCTCTCTTAAATAGCTGTTTAAATATTTAGCATAACCTTTTCTGATTACCGAATTGGAACCACCAACAATAGAAATTCTGGCGTCTACTTTATTCCCGATACCTAAAAACTTTCCGATCAACATCTAGTAGTACGCTTAAAAAAACTATTTTATTTAAACTATAGCATTGAGCATGTTAAGAAATATAATTAATTAGTTTCAATCTAAAGATTTCATAACTTTCAAAAATCATGCCTACTTTCGTTAAAATAGAAAAAGGAATAGTCGACAAAAAGACATTTGATCGCTTTGTTGAGCCTCACAAAAACTACGTCCGTCAGCTAATTGACGAGGGAAGAGAAGCAAAAAGCGGTTATTGGGGAGAATTGGGCGGAGGAATGCTGATTTTTACCGCTAATTCCCTGGCTGAGGCAAAAGATATTGTGGCTCGCGATCCCTTGATAGTCAACAATTGTGTAACATATGAATTGCACGAATGGTGTCTTGTGGTTGAATAAAGTTGAATGATCGATAATCCCCTCAGCATTGCTCCAATGATGGATCGAACAGATCGTCATTATCGCTACTTTATGCGGCAGATCAGTCGTTATACTTTGCTCTACACGGAGATGATTACCAGTCAGGCAATTATTCATGGCGATCGCTCTAAACTGCTCGACTTTTCCTTAGAAGAGAAGCCTTTAGTACTGCAAATTGGCGGAGACAATCCCGCTTTACTGGCTAAATGCGCCAAAATTGGGGCGGATTGGGGTTATGATGCCATAAATTTGAATGTGGGTTGCCCCAGTCCGAGGGTGCAAAGCGGTAACTTTGGTGCCTGTTTGATGACTCAACCAGAGTTAGTAGCTCGTGCGGTAGAGGCGATGCAGCAAGCAGTTAATATTCCCGTGACGGTAAAACATCGTATTGGAGTTGACGAATGCGATCGCTATGAGGACATGGTAAATTTTGTCCGCATTGTCTCTGAGGCAGGCTGCAATAATTTTTCCGTTCACGCTCGCAAAGCTTGGCTACAGGGTTTGAGTCCCAAAGACAATCGTAAGGTTCCGCCTCTACGCTATGAAGACGTTTATCGTCTCAAGCAAGATTTTCCTCACTTATTTATTGAAATCAACGGTGGTATCACTACCTTAGAAGAAGCTAAAACCCATTTGGAAAAGGTAGATGGAGTCATGATCGGACGTGCGGCATACGATCGCCCCTATATTTTTGCCAATGCAGATCGAGATATTTATGGTTTGGATGTCGAACCCAAAACTCGCCATCAGATAGTGGAGGCAATGCTACCTTACATCGAATATTGGGTAGCTAAAGGTACTAGACTTAACTCGATTAGCCGTCACATGCTACAGCTATTTGCCGAACAGCCTGGCACCAAGGCATGGAAACGCCACATCAGCCAGAATGCCCACCTTGCAGGAGCAAATGCTGCAACCATCAGTGCCGCTTTAGCAGAAGTAGGATCCTAAGTAGTTCCACTTTATTAAACATTAAATGACTAGGTCTGGGACTGGGGAATAGGGAATAGGGAATAGGGATTGGGAAAGATATTCCAGGCGCGTTTTAATTATCCATTTTGAGTTTATTTCGGTGGAGCTACTTAGAATTGGACCACAACCAAATCTTGGGAAGATCGATTATCTTGGTACAAAGCTAGCAGCTTACTGTTATCTATATTACGTATTTTAAACGTTTACATTTAGCTGCTCGAACACAGTGTCAAGGTCATAACGGGCAATTCGGTAATGATAAATAAGCAGATCGAGCGAAAATTTATTGCAGTAGCAATATCTAGTTTGGCGATCGCCACAGTCTCGATAATAGCGATCGGCATCAGACAGGCGATCGCGCTACCTGCTTCTGCTGTCAATCAAATTGTCAAAAAAAGTACCGTCCGTATTGATGGGAAAGGCAAAGGATCTGGGGTAATTTTTGCCAGTGACGACTATGGCTATATAGTTCTAACCAACCAGCATGTAGTTGAAGATTCTGGAGAATACCATGTTATTACAGCAGATGGCATAACTCATATTGCCACCGATATTCAAGAACTTCCAGGAGCAGATTTAGCTCTAGTTTATTTTGATACCGACCAAAAATATGCTGTAATTACCCGAGGTAATTCTGATACTCTAGTTGAAGGGCAAAAGCTACATATTGCAGGCTATCCTGGTTCGCAAAATATCGCCAGCAATCGCACCTATCGCTTTATGTCTGAAAGCCTAGTGGGATTTTTGGCGCCCTCTGATATTAAAGACGGCTACGAGTTAATCTATAGCGGAGAAGCTATTCCAGGCATGAGTGGCAGTCCAATTTTTGATGAAGCAGGTCATTTAATTGGCGTTTATGGACTGACCGACATTGACTTTACGACAGGCACCTCTTATTTATACGGGATCCCCGTCAATACAGCTTTAGAAATAGCCTTTGCATCGGGAATTGAACTGGAGCGTTCTGGAGATTTGTTCGATCAACCTAGCGGCGCGATCGATTTATTTGCGCCATTTATCCCCAACTCTGTTTCGACTGAGAATAATAACAATAACAATGTGGGTTTTGAGACTATTGGCAGTGCTGAAATCAATAAATTTACTATTGCCGAAACTATATATATTGGGGAATGTCCTGGAGTAAAGCTAGAAACTCAAGAAGCGACATTTTTTTCTCACAACACCCAAACTTCTCCAGGTCGCAGAGTAATTATTACCAATGTTACCAGGGGATTAAATCGAGATCCTTTCCCCTACACAGATCGAGAATACGAGCGGGGACAGATATCAGAAAAAACCAGGATTGCTTTTGGTTCGCAGCACAGTAGAAGAAAGTTTGTCGTTTTGCCAGGCAAAAATTTATTTAGATATGAAATCGTTCAAACTGAAGATAATAGCGATTTAGAAACGGTCTTAGAAGAAGGAACTTTTAGCGCAGTGGCGCAAAAAAAATCTTTTTATGTCAGACGAGACAAAAAACCCGTAGAAGAAATTTATTGTTCCGACAACGATCGCTATTGTGACAAGGAGGAACAAAAAGTTAGAAGAGTATACAAATGTCCGAGTGGAAATCGGCTTTTTGGCTACGACTACAAAGTAAAAAATAATTTATTAAAGATAAACTAAAAAATATGAACTTTTAAAAATACTACTCATTTTTTTAATAATAGGTAGGTTACTTTGACATAACTTTGTCATAACTTTGCCATTGTAACTAGATATATTAAAAAAAATTACCGAGAAAGGTTACTTAAAAACTGATGGACACTAGCATTTCCAGTACTTGGTGGGATAGTTATCGTAAAACTGTAAAGACGACCAAAAAATTCCGCGAACTTGTCAATCTTGTGGATAATAACGAAGACATTGCTCACAACATGGTCAATTTAGCGAAGCAAAAATATCCCGACCACGAAGAAATTTGGTATTTCAACAAGTTAATCGCACAGCTCAAAAGTCA
>JBCDCO010000189.1:0-10970 GCA_039181635.1 Cyanobacteria bacterium P01_G01_bin.19
GCTTGAGATTAGACAAAAAGCTATCTGTTAGGAAAATCCTCATTACCACCAGCGGAGCATTTACAGCATTTTTGGTCGCCTTTTTTCTATTTAGCTTCTAAATCTATGACAAATGTTTAATGACAAATGTTCAATGAAAAGCATTGGCGTTTTTTTACTCTCAATTCTTCTTGTTTGCTGTTTTGGTCTCAACCAAGCATCTGCTCACAGTCCTCACGATGTGGTTATTGATGTAGAGCTTTCTCCCGATTATCTTCACGATCGCACAGCATATCTTGTTCTTGATGGCTATTTACCGATCTGGGGCAATTTATTCCGTTCGAGAGATGGCGGCGATCGCTGGACGAGAATTGAAAACGGTTTGGACAATCAACATAAAATGTCATCTTTGGCTGTTTCATCTCAATCCAAACAAACTCTCTTTCTTTCGACCTTGGGGGATGGGATTTACAAGTCAGATGATGAAGGGGCATCTTGGTCTAAAGCAAATCGAGGACTCAAAACCTTGGATATCGATCTAGTGGAGATCGCTCCCGACTCGGTCAATGCAGTTTGGGCAGCAGGAACAGAATCGGGACTTTATAAAACAGAAAATGGCGGCAAAAACTGGATGCAGGTGATGGCGGAACCAAAAATTAAGGCGATCGCTTTTACTGACAAGTCAACAGAGGGGGTATTTGTAGGAGATAGCCAAGGCAATCTCTACTCTTCAACGGATCGGGGCAAAAGCTGGCAGCAAATTGCTTTCCTCAATGATAGCGGTGCAGTCCAAGCTTTAGCGATTTCTCCTAACTATCAAGTCGATCAAACCATGTGGGTAGGGACAGAAAAGAGGGGAATTTGGTGTACCCAGGACGGCGGAAACACTTTCACTCGAATAGGTAAGAATATGCCTAAAGAACCTATTATGTCCTTGGCAGTCTCCCCCAACTACAGTTCGGATGCTACTCTTTTTGCTTCTACTTGGCATCGAGGAATTTTTCGCTCTCGTAATGGAGGTAAGACTTGGCGGAGGCGAAGCAGAGGTTTAAAGAAACACGCTCAAGCAGACACGACCCTATATAAAAGTCCTCATTTTAGCGATTTGAGTATTTCTTCTACCTACAGCCGAGACCGAACCGTTTTGCTTGCTGGGTTTGAGGGCGTATTTAAATCCACCAACGGAGGACGTAAATGGCGGGATGTCAATATCGGCAAGGGCGCGACTAGTATCAGAAACATTGCCATATCGCCCGACTATCAAAATGATTCTACGGTTGTTATTTCAACAATCTATCAGGGTGTTTACATGAGCCGCGATCGCGCAATCACCTGGGAGGCGATCGACCGTGGCTTGGGATATGACCGTCTCCTCAAGCAAAATCTGATTGCCGAAACAGGGAGCCTGGTCTTTTCTCCTGACTATGGTTCGGATAAAACAATATTGGCTAGTTCTTGGGGAAATTTAGCTAAAACAACTAATAGAGGAAAATTCTGGCATAAGTATTGGGTTCCCAAACCTTTGAGACGGGATAGCTATATGGTTGTTTCGCCCAACTATAAGAGCGATCGCACGATATTTTTAGTAACCTTACCTGGCAAGATTCTCAAATCTACCAACGGAGGTAAGGATTTCGAGTTGGCAGGTGAAATAGGAGCGCAGGCTGCTTTTATTCCTTCTTTGGTGATATCGCCTAATTTTGCTGCTGATCAAACTCTTTACGCAGGCAATTTTGCGGGAGGGGTATACAAGTCAATAGATGCTGGTGCTACCTGGCGATCGGTAAGTAATGGTCTTGCTGCCGAAGATGACTACGCCAAATTAGCTATTTCTCCCAATTATCAAGCAGATCGGACGGTTTTTGCCGCTACTAGTACGGGATTATCCGTTACAAAAGATGGGGGAATGAGCTGGCACAAATTGCCTAGTGCGGCTTATGGCGGAGATAGCTACATTGAAACTATTGCCATCTCTCCCACCTATCAAAGCGATCGCACTCTTTTGGTCAGCGTCAGAGGAAAAGGTTTATTTAGGACTGTCGATGGAGGTAATACCTTCGAGCGGGTTGGCGATTATCTGACGGGAGAAATTCATTTTTCCCCCACCTACGAAAGCGATCGCAGTATATACGGTTCTTCTGGTGCCGAACTGTATAAATCGGATAATGGTGGCGATACTTGGCAAGTGCTGGCGTTCCCCAAGCCTAAATATAACTTTTTAACCATTTTGTACCACTTTGCGGTTAATTCTCCCCAGCGTAGATATCTGTCTGCTTTTATAGCTGCTTTGGTTAGCTATCTGCTCATCGGAAATCTCCCCTTAAAAAGAAAACTGCACTGGCGAAAATGGCAGCTGAAAATGAGTATTGCACTTGCCGCATTTATCAGCGTGCTAGGGGTGTTGTCTACCTGAAGCTTGCTGAAAGGCTAAGGTTTGAGAGGATATCTGTTGTGAAGCTTTTAGCTTTTAGCTCTTAGCTTTTAGCTTCAAAAAAAACATACACTGATACCTTGTAAGACCGCACCTATATTTTTCACGAACTAAATTTTTAACTAGGAGGTTGAAAATGGCGATTATTTGTCGCGACCACAAACTGCTTTTTATTCAAGTACCAGCTACAGGTTGTTCTTCCATTAGTAAAGTGTTGCTAGAAGAGCTAGGAGGAGAAAAACTACCTGGCAAAGATATCATGCTGGGAACCAAGTACAAGCTAATGGGAGAAAAGCATAACACTCTCAAGCAGTTAGTTGAATTCAATCTCATCAGCCAAACAGAATTGCGATCATATACGACATTTGGCACGGTGCGAAACCCCTTCGATCGCTTTGCTAGTGCTTACCAAAGATATCTAAGCTGTTGGTGGGAAAAAATGATCGAAAGCGAAGATCCCAACTGTCCTGCCAATCGAGTAGGAGAACTCCATCGTCAACGATATGTCAAAAACGTTCAAAAGCAAATTCAGCTAGCTAGAGACGAAGGCTTTGAAAAATGGCTGACCAGAAAGATTTTGCTTCCCCAAAGTTTAGATCTTAGAATAAAACAGGGATTTAAACGTTGGCTGAGGAAGCAGCCTGTTTTTCTGTCCAAAAGTTCCATCAAAATGAACGTGGCATACCCTTTTATTGAGGGTGTAGATCGCATTATCCGTTACGAACATCTAGAGCAAGATTTCAATCAGATTTTAAACCAGGCGGGAGTAAATGAATATATTCCCTTACCCCATACCAATAAAACCCCTGGCAAAAAATCATATCAGGCACAATATTCTCCCCAAGCCAGAACTTTAGTCGAACGAGAACTAGCTCAAGAACTGGCTCGATTTAACTACACTTTTGACGGATTAGATTCTGGGGCAACGTCCGTCCAGAAATTAGACCAATACTCAAAAATCTAAAAATACCAGAGGAAAAAAGATCGTGAAATTTACAGAAACAAAGCTCAAAGGTGCTTTCATTGTTGCTCTAGAACCTCGAACTGACCATCGAGGTTTCTTTAGTCGTACTTTCTGCGCCCAGGAATTTGCGGCACACAACCTAAAACCAGCAGTTGCCCAATGCAATTTGTCTTTTAATTACACTAAAGGAACCTTGCGCGGGATGCACTATCAGCTACCCCCCGCTACAGAAACCAAATTTATTCGCTGCACCAAAGGCGCAATTTACGATGTGATTGTCGATCTGCGGGAAGATTCGCCAACTTATCTGCAGCATATTGGTGTCGAACTAAGCGAAGAAAATCGTCTTGCTTTGTATGTTCCCGAAATGTTTGCTCACGGATATCAAGCTTTAACAGATAATACAGAAATTTTTTACCAAGTCAGCGAATTTTATACGCCCAATCGCGAGAGGGGGATGCGCTATGACGATCCTGTCCTAGAAATTTCATGGCCCTTACCGATTAGCGAAATCTCCGACAAAGATGCCAACTGGTCTTTATTAAAAACTCCTGTTGTCAATAACGGATAAATACAGCAACCAACAACTTACAATTAACAACTAACTATCATGATTATTGTAGATCGAGCTTTGCAAGAATGTTTGGCGAATGGAAACCCAGTCCGAGTAGCAATGTCTGGTGCTGGCTTTATGGGACGAGGTATTGCCAACCAGATTATCAATTCAGTTCCAGGTATGAAATTAGTAGCGATCGCCAATCGCCATCTGGAAGGAGCTATGAGAGCCTACACAGAAGCAGGAGTCGAGTCGGTAGCCGAAGTCGAAACAGTTCCTGCCCTAGAAGAAGCGATCGCCACAGATAAATACGCGATCACTGATGATGCAAAACTGCTGTGCCGAGCAGAACAGGTTGATGCTCTAATCGAAGTCACTGGGACAATCGAACATGCAGCAGAAATTGTTATGGAAGCGATCGCCAATCGCAAACATGTAATTTTAATGAATGCCGAATTGGATGGAACCATTGGTTCGATTCTTAAGGTTTATGCCGACCGTGCAGGGGTCATCATCAGCGCCTGTGATGGCGATCAGCCAGGGGTGCAGATGAACCTCTATCGTTTTGTCAAAAGTATCGGACTCACTCCCTTACTTTGCGGCAACATCAAGGGATTACAAGACCCCTATCGCAATCCCACTACTCAAGAAGGTTTTGCGCGACGCTGGGGACAAAAACCCCACATGGTCACTAGCTTTGCCGATGGCACAAAAATCTCTTTCGAACAGGCAATTGTCGCTAACGCTACAGGAATGCAGGTGGCACAACGGGGAATGTTGGGATATGAATTCAAGGGTCACGTAGACGACATGACTTCTATGTATGATGTTGATCGCCTCAAAGAATTGGGTGGCATTGTGGACTATGTCGTGGGAGCGAAGCCAGGACCTGGAGTCTTTGTATTTGCGACCCATGACGATCCCAAGCAGCAGCACTATCTAAACCTATATAAACTTGGGGAAGGTCCTTTGTATAGTTTCTATACCCCCTATCATCTATGTCACTTTGAAGTACCTTTATCTGTGGCAAGGGTTGTGCTGTTACAGGATGCGGTGATGGCTCCGATTGGCAAACCGCAGGTAGAGGTGGTCACAACGGCAAAAATCGATCTAAAAGCAGGGGAACAGCTTGATGGCATTGGCTACTATATGACCTACGGACAGTGTGAAAACTACGATGTCGCTCGCGCTCAAAACCTCTTACCTATGGGACTAGCTGAAGGCTGTCGTCTCAAACGAGATGTGGCGAAAGATTCTGTACTGACTTACGACGATGTAGAATTGCCCGAAGGTAGACTATGCGATCGCTTGAGAGCAAAACAAGATGCTTATTTTGGCGAAGTTACTCATCAGATTCAGAAAATAGCTTTATCTTAGACAGAGCGAACAGTAAATCTCTATCAAGGGTCTAACTCCCAACTTCAAATAGCTGTATGTTTCAGTTAAAGTTCAATCTCTAGTACAACAGAAGGTGACTGATAACTGGTGACTAGCGACTAATGACTAATTGAATTTTAGGAAGTCCCTAAGTTGTTTCCAAATTATATTTGTCATGGGTATCTATTTAATTTCGCTCAACGACCCTTACATCAATTTAGCTGTCAGTCTCGATAACATCGCCGACTACAGTCAAAGTAGCAACGGTATCATTGCCAATCTCGCTACAGATCGCCTACTCATGCCGATCTTTGACATTACAGAACAGCCAGCAATCCTCCCCCTTGGCGATTCTATTACGGCAGGAGTATATCCTACTGAGCCTACCCCTGGGGCATATCGTCTTCAGCTTGAGAATAATTTTATTGCTGATGACTTGAGCATCGATTTTGTTGGTTCTAGAGCAAATGAAGGAACCGAGCTTAACGATCCAGAACACGAAGGTCGTCCAGGGTGGACAATTAATGAACTAACCAATCGGGTTGCCAACGGTTTATTAATCGAGTATCAGCCAGATATCCTCTTGCTGATGGCAGGAACTAACGATATCTTGCAGGGGGATAATGCTTCTACCGTAATCGAAGATCTAAATCAATTGATAGATCTCATCCAAGATGAGCAATCCGAAGTATCGATTTTAGTTTCTTCCCTCGCTCCTATCGATCCTGCAGCTAGAGGAGAAGATAGAGCCAATACTGTTGACGAAGTTAACGCAATGCTGCCCGAACTGGCAAGCGAGCAAGGCGAACTAGTAACTTACGTCAATGGTGGTGGAGCGCTAGATCTTGACGATCTTGTAGCCGATGGTATTCATCCTGATGCAGCAGGTTATGACGAAATTGGAGACGCTTGGTACGATGCTTTGGTCGAACAAGACACCTTTGCAGAGACGGAACACATCATCGGAACGACTTCAAGCGATCGCCTTACGGGTAATGATGGGGCAAATATTTTGCTGGGGAATGGAGGTGCAGATACTCTAACTGGTGGAGAGGGTCGAGATAGTTTTGTTTACGAATCGTTTGATACGGAAATCGATACTATTACCGATTTTGGCTTGGGCGATCGCTTGATTATCTCTGCGGCAGATTTCGACCTCGATCTTCTTCCCAACAACAACTTGACGGGAATCGATGGAGAGACTGGTGTCTATTTTAACGTCACGCGAAATTCTTACACTATCGGGACGACTCCTTATTTCTTTTACGAAACCGAAACAGGGATTCTCAGTTTCGATTCTGATGGTACGGGAGAGACAGAAGCAGTTGCGATCGCCATCTTATCTAACAGCCCCCCACTCAGCAGCAAACAGGTAGAAATCGTGGCATAACATGTTGCGACTAAAGTAGCTATCAGCTATCAGCTATCAGCTACTAACTTAAGTAATCTTTAAAGCTAAAAGCTATATGCGAAGAGGTATCCCTTTAGGGAAAAGCTAAGAGCTAATAGCTTTTTGATAAACAATAAGTAATGAGGATTAATTCATGAAAGCTAAAGCAATCAACCTAGAAAATAGAGATGAAATGATGCGCCAGGATTTGAATCGATCCTTAATTCGCAATCATATAAACCCAGCTAATTTAAGCACTCTCCAGCGTATTGTCTTAACTACCGATGGAACATTAACCGAAATATTAGAAGCCTACTTATTTGAAAAAATTCGGATTGTCAAACTTTCTGAGGGCATAGTTTCAATTACCCAAGATATTCCCCCACTAGCTGTAAAACAAGGTAGTGAGGTAATCGAACGTAAAGTCTTACTCCAAGGAAAAATTAGCCGTAAGAATTTGATTTATGCCGAATCTATTTTAGTTACGGACAGATTAGAGGAGAACTTCAAAGACGAACTATTACATTCCAAAACTCCCCTGGGAAGACTGTGGTTGGAACATAAGCTCGAAACATTTAAAGAAATAATCGATACTGCAGAAGAAACTGCCGAAAAACTATTGCCTTATTTTCCACTTCAACCAGAAGATAAAGTCTTTTCTCGTACCTATCGCGTTTTTTCTCAACGCCAGCCAATCATGACGATTACCGAAAAATTCCCTGCTAGCTATTTCAAGGCAGATTTTTAACAACGTGAGTTCAGAGTTAGGAATTCGTGCAGGGGTGCATTCCCTTGCGCCTTACGGCGACGCGGGGTCACCCCTGAGTTCGGAGTTCAGAGTTCGGAGTTATATAGAGTATTCAGACATCGAGAATTTCAAAAATTGCCAAATTTCGAGTTTTTTCTGCTTCGTCGAACTCACATTTAATAGTACCGATTTGATTATTTTCGACTATTAACTACTAACCACTAACCACTAACCATCAACCACCAACCACTAACCACTAACCACCAACCATTTTTGAGGTTCTCTATGTTAGAACAAAATTTAGTTAAGCTTGCCCATGAATATCCAGAAAAGACGGCTATTGTCGAAGATGACATTAATATCACCTATCGAGAGTTACAGGAACTAGTTGAAGGATTCAGTAATGGTCTTGGTTCTTTGGGGATTTGTCCATCTGACTGTATCGCCGTAGTCTTGCCTAACTGTAGCGAATTTGTGGTTAGCTTCTATGCTGCTGCCAAGCTAAACGCTGTTTTCTTGCCTCTAAACCATTTATTCAAAGAAGATGAGCTTAGTTACTACATCAACGATAGTAATGCCAAAGTAATCATTACCGACACGACTAGAGCCAGTCTTTGCCAGCAAATTATTGCCAAATCTCAAAGGCAAATCGAGCTAATTACGATCAATGCTGCGGTTTCTGCTTCGACTTATTTTTACGATTTAATCTTGCCCGAATCAACCGAATCGACAACAGAAAGTAAGATCGATCTGACTGAGGAAAATTTCCTCTATCAATATTCCTCGGGTTCTACAGGTAGACCAAAAAGAGTTGGCAGAACTCAGCAGAATTTATACCATGAGGTCAATAATTTTACCCAAACCGCCCAAGTCACTGAAGCGGATAAGATTTTGTGTTTAGTTCCTATGTACCATGCTCATGGTTTGGGAAATTGTCTGCTAGCTGCCCTCCAAAACGGAGCGACTTTGGTTATTTTAGAGCAGTTCCGCCAACAGGGAGAGCCGATGGAGGTTCCCTTTATCTTTAGACGTTTGAGAGTTTTGGAACTAATCGAACAGGAACAGATTACTATCTTGCCGGCAGTACCTTATATCTTTAATACTTTGGCAGAAACACCAGCCGATACGCCAGCCGATTTAAGCTCTTTGAGATTGTGCTTCTCGGCTGGGAATTTTCTGGGTCAAGAGATTTTTGAACGATTTCGGACGAGATTTGGTGTCTGGGTCACTCAGCTTTATGGTTGCACCGAGGCAGGTTCGGTAGCGATCGACCTAGATATGACCGATAAGCCTTATGGTTCGGTAGGTCGTCCGATGCAAAATGTCGAGATTAAAATTATCAGCGATCGCGGCACGACTTTGCCCGTCGGCGAAATTGGCGAGATAGTTATTGTCAGCCAAACTCTAACCAGTGGCTACCACAATATGCCCGAACTCAATCAACAAGCCTTTAAAGATGGAGCCTTTTTTACTGGTGACTTAGGCAAAATCGATGAGTCGGGTCGTCTTTATATTACTGGTAGGAAGAAAATCCTAATCGATACGGGTGGTCGCAAAGTCGATCCCATCGAAATTGAAGATGTTTTAGTTACTCATCCTCACATTAAAGAAGCGGTTGTGGTTGGTGCTAAAGGCTTTTTTGCAGGGGAAATAATTAAGGCGGTCATTGTCATCAAAGAGGGGGAAACGGTTGATAAGCGGGAAATTTCCGACTACTGCAAAGCCAGGTTGGCTGAATTTAAAGTACCCCGAATGATTGAATTCCGTGATGAAATTCCTAAAAGTCCCCTGGGCAAAATTCTCCGTAAAGCTTTAGTTTGAGCAGTAACCCCTAATGAATCTCGAAACAATACTGGATGTCAATATTGAATCTTCTAAGGCTTTATTGACTCCAGTTCAACTCAAAAATCAATTGCCCCTAACCAAAACGGCGATCGCGACTGTTTTAAAAGGCAGGCAGGAATTACAGGATATTCTATCGGGCAAGGATTCAAGAAAATTTATCATTGTTGGTCCTTGCTCGATTCACGATCCAGAAGCAGCGGAAGACTATGCCCACAAGCTGAAGGCTTTAGCGGAAAAAGTTAAGGATAAACTACTGGTGGTGATGCGGGTTTATTTTGAAAAACCCAGGACAACTGTCGGCTGGAAAGGATTAATCAACGATCCTGACCTTGATGATTCTTTTAACATGCAGAAGGGTCTAGCTACGGCGCGTAGTTTATTAATTAAGATCGCTGAAATTGGCTTGCCTGCTGCCACCGAAGCCTTAGATCCCATAACCCCTCAGTATTTAGCTGAGTTAATTTCTTGGTCGGCAATTGGCGCGAGAACCATTGAATCACAGACCCATCGAGAGATGGCAAGTGGTCTTTCGATGCCAGTCGGATTTAAAAACAATACTGATGGCAATTTTCAAGTAGCCTTGAACGCCATTCAATCTTCCAGACTGCCCCATAATTTTCTCGGACTCGATCGCCAAGGACAAGTTAGCACTTTTAGAACCAAAGGTAATCCCTATGGTCATCTAATCTTGCGAGGCAGCGATCGCGCCTCTAATTTTGATGCAGCCACCGTAACCAGGGCGGAAAACAAGTTAAAAGAGCTAGATTTGCCTCAAAAGATCGTCGTTGACTGTAGCCATGGTAATTCTCGTAAAAACCATGAGTTACAGGCTGCTGTTTTAGAAGACATTCTGCAACAAATTGCTGATGGCAATAAATCCATAGTCGGCATGATGCTGGAGTCTAATTTATCGGAGGGTAATCAAAAAATCCCGCAAAATTTAGCCGAATTAGAGTATGGCGTTTCCGTGACCGATAAATGTATCGGTTGGTCGGAGACAGAACGCATTATTTTATCTGCCCACAAACATCTCAATACCGACCGAAACGTAACCATCTACTCCTGTGGAACGGTAGTGTCTGGCATACCTATCCGTAATCTATTAACGACGAAAGGATAAGTAAAAAGTAAAAAGTAGAGACGTTTTATAAAACGTCCGTACAAAAGTAATAAATAAGGAAATTAGAATTATGACCGCCGAACAATTAAAACAAAAAACTCAGGATGTAATTTTGGATTTGTTACCCCATGTGGAGCGTCAAAATCTCGGCGATCGCACGGATATTTTTAGCTTGGGTCTAGATTCAATCAACGCTATGTCCCTGATTTTTAATCTCCAAGATGCTTTTGATGTCAGATTTGAAGCGGATGAGATTAGCTTTGATAATTTCCAAACCGTTGCCAAAATTGTCGAATTGATCGAACAAAAGTAAAAAAGCAAGCAAGAGATTTTCAGCCAGCCTACAGACGAAATTAATCATAATTCGAGGTCGAGAATGAATCCTACTGAAACCGAGTTGTCCGTTATGCCATCTCAGGCAAGCAAGGCAAAATCGGACGCGGCAGCTAACGATCTCTGGTTGGCAATTAGAACCATAATTGGGTTGCAAAACCAAGCACCACCATTAGTTCCTGTAGAAGGCGACCGCTCCCTTCCCCTCTCTTTCAATCAAGAAAGAC
>JBCDCO010000190.1:0-10958 GCA_039181635.1 Cyanobacteria bacterium P01_G01_bin.19
GAGTTTATTTGAGGAGAGAGAACTCGTAGCGACCAAGCTTTAGGACGGTTTTGAATAACCAAGGATACCTCGGTCTACTACTTACTTTCTCTAAACTATCAGGATTTGATAGCCTAATTTCAAGATACAAGGATACCGCTTCGCATAAGACGCAAAGATGCAAAGGATCGCAATCGCATTTTCCACAACATATAGATAGATCGCACTGTAAAAGTAGCCTCGTTAATAAACTGAGAAATAGTGATTTAACAAATGAATAAAAACTATGTTCGATTTAGGAATGATTTTTGGTGCTGCTGATTTAGTTTCTGATGTAGCAGGAATAAAACAGCGTCAAGTAAGACAAATTAAATTTTTTAAGTATAAAAAAGGCGAATTAGGAATTGCATTCTTTGATAATAAAACAATTCATGGTGAATATTGGATTGAGAACATCAAAGTACCAAAGGAATACGAAGCAGTTTTCAAAAACAGTGGCTTCAGTATCGGAACTAAATATGACGTGCAGTTTTTCGATTGGCAAAGCAGAAAATGCAGCTAGCATACGGAATGTTTGTTGGATCTTTACCTGCTCTATTGATAAATATTGGATTTATTGTATGGATCGCTCTTTTATTCAAAGATGGGGTAGGTCTTTAATTCAAAATATTGCACACCAAGATTTTTTTACCTGAGAATTGCAAGTGCATTTAACCATTGGAGTTAATTAGCAAGAGTGACGGCAATGAATATACAATAAATAATTGCTGAAAACCCAACTCCTCTGCTAGTCACATGACCGCAACCGAAACTAATCTCTCAACTCAATATGACCCCAAGCAAACTGAAGCCAAGTGGCAACAATACTGGGCGGATCAGGAAGTATTCAAAGCCGATCCTGCTGCTGAGGGCGAGCCTTATTGCATTGTGATTCCCCCACCCAACGTTACGGGGAGTTTACATATGGGACATGCTTTTGAGAGTGCCTTGATCGATACGTTGATTCGCTATCATCGGATGATTGGGCGCAATACGTTGTGGTTGCCTGGGACGGATCATGCGAGTATTGCGGTGAGTACGATTGTTGATAAGCAAATCAAGGCAGAAGGTAAAAGTCGCGAAGATTTAGGACGGGAAGAATATTTAAAACGGGCTTGGGCTTGGAAAGAAAAGTCCAAAGGCACAATTATCAATCAGTTGAAGAGTCTGGGAGTATCTGCCGACTGGACACGGGAAAGATTTACCATGGATGAGGGCTTGTCTGAGGCGGTGAAGACGGCTTTTGTCAAACTCTACGAAGAAGGGTTGATTTATCGTGGGAATTATTTGGTTAACTGGTGTCCTGAGTCTCTTTCGGCGGTATCGGACTTAGAGGCAGAAAAGAAAGAGGTAGATGGGTATCTTTGGCACTTCCGCTATCCTTTGACCAATGGTAGCGGTTATGTGGAAGTAGCAACGACGCGTCCCGAAACGATGTTGGGGGATACGGGGGTAGCAGTTAATCCTAACGACAATCGCTATAAGGAATATATTGGCAAGACGTTAACTCTGCCGATAGTTGGGCGAGAAATTCCGATTATTGGCGATGAATTTGTCGATATGGACTTTGGAACTGGTTGCGTTAAGGTAACTCCAGCCCACGATCCTAATGACTTTGAGATGGGCAAACGCCATAACTTGCCGATGATTAACATCATGAATAAAGATGGTAGTCTCAATGAGAATGCAGGAGAGTTTCAGGGACAAGATCGCTTTGTTGCCCGCAAAAATGTGATTAAGAAACTAGATGAGTTGGGCAATCTGGTTAAAATTGAAGACTATCGCCATAGTGTTCCCTACAGCGATCGCGGTAAAGTACCAGTAGAACCTTTATTATCAACTCAGTGGTTTGTCAAAATAGAACCTTTAGCACAAAAGGCTTTAGGCTGTCTGGATAAAGATAATGCCCCTAACTATGTACCCGAACGATGGCAGAAGGTATATCGTGACTGGCTGGTTAAGTTAAAAGACTGGTGTATCTCTCGTCAATTGTGGTGGGGTCATCAAATTCCTGCTTGGTATGTGGTTTCGGAAACTAATGGGGAAATTCAAGATAATACTCCCTTTGTGGTGGCGTTTGATGAAGCGGAAGCGGAAGCTAAAGCTAAAGAACAATACGGAGATAATATTCAATTAGAACAAGATCCCGATGTATTAGATACTTGGTTTTCCTCTGGATTATGGCCCTTTTCTACAATGGGATGGCCTAACGAAACAGATGATTTAGCTAAATATTATCCCAACTCTACTTTAGTTACGGGTTTTGATATTATCTTCTTCTGGGTAGCCCGCATGACCATGATGGCAGGGCATTTTACCGACAAGATGCCCTTTGATGATGTTTACATTCATGGCTTGGTATTGGATGAAAACGGACAAAAGATGTCCAAGTCTAAGGGTAATGGTATCGATCCTTTGTTAATGATCGATAAATATGGTGCAGATGCACTGCGCTATACCCTAATTACCAAAGTTGTAGGCGCGGGGCAAAATATCAGCTTTGACTACGACAGAAAGAAACAAGAATCTGCTTCGGTTGAGGCTTCCCGTAACTTTGCTAACAAGCTGTGGAATGCTTCGCGGTTTGTGATGATGAATCTCAAGGGAAAAACTCCCCAGGAGTTGGGGCAACCCGAGGTTGCTAATCTGGAATCTTGCGACAAGTGGATTCTTTCTCGTTTTTATCAAACCGTCAAACAAACCAGAGAAAATATTGCAAAATATGGTTTAGGCGAAGCAGCAAAAGGTCTGTATGAGTTTATCTGGAACGATTTTTGTGACTGGTATATTGAGTTAGTTAAAACTCGTCTTTGGGAAGATGAGGGATCTACTTCTCGCCTGGCAGCACAACAAACTTTAGGTTATGTCCTCGATGGCATACTTAAACTATTGCATCCTTTCATGCCTCATATCACCGAAGAGATTTGGCAAACTCTAACTAATCAAGCCCCCCTCAATCCCCCCAAATCTGGGGGGACAGTTAAAACTTTAGCTACAGAAACTTATCCTGAAGTTGCCGAAGATTTAATTAACTCTGAACTAGAACAAAGCTTTAGCTTATTATTTAATGTCATTAGTACTATTCGTAACTTGCGGGCGGAGTCAGTAATTAAACCAGGGGAAAAAATCAAAGTCATCCTGCAAACAGACAGCGACCAAGAAATCGAGTTGCTTAAATCTACCGAAAGCTATATCAAAGATATCGGCAAAGTAGGCGAACTAATTATTACTGACTCTCTCAAAGATCCTGGGCAAGTTACCGCAGGGGTAACGGGTACGGTTCAAGTATTAATACCTTTAACTGGTTTAGTAGATGTAGATGCCCTTAAAGCCAAGTTACAGAAGAAACTAGATAAGGTAGAGAAGGATATTAAATCTCTGTCTGGACGTTTAAACAACCCTGGCTTTGTTAATAAAGCACCAGAAACCGTCATTGCAGGGGCGAAAAATGACTTGGCTGAAGCACAAAAGCAAGCTGAAATATTAAAGGAACGTTTGAATCGTTTGCAGTAAATTATTGCAATTGAAAAAGGAACGCCAATATCCAGTCTATAAATTCTTGCCAACGATAATTCCCGATATGTGGATCGGGTTAAATCTGGAATAGCGATCGCTTTTTCTTTATCCAAGCAAAAAAAGAGTTCTTTCTGTTTTAGAAAGAACTCACATGACACAAATAAGACTGTTTATTAACAAGCCATAAGCCATAAGCCATAAGTCATAAGATATAAGATACAAGCTTCAGACCCCCCCAGCTTATGGCTAGGGCGAAGCCCTTTTATGCAAAAGCAAAATCACTTTCACTCAAGCTATCAGCAGTCACACCGCTCAAAATAGCTAAATCCGAATCATTAGCAGAAATGAGAACATCGTTTTCTACTGCGGTAATACTGAGGTCTGCAAAATCAATACCTAAACCAGCAATCCCAATTACATCTTCACCACTAGTAAAGTCAGTAATGATATTAGCTGCATCAGGGATCTCGGCACTAGCAATCCAGAATTGGTCTACACCTGCACCACCAGTGATAGTGTTGTCACCGCCAGAGGTAGCAAAGATCGCATCGTCTCCTTCTCCAGCGAGAATGCGATCCGATCCACCCAAGATTAGAGTGTCATCACCGCTACCTGCCAAGATTCGATTATTACCCTCTCCTGTAGTGGCATCAATTAAATCGTTATCATCTCCAGCAAAAACAATTTGATTACTTCCGATAAGTTCAATGGTGTCACTATCTAGTGTGCCAAATACTGATTCCAAGGGATCTCCCTCTATAGGTACTTCGGGTTCGGGTTCGGGCTGAGTAACTACTTCTTCTACTGTAATGCGAAACACTTCATAGCCATCTGCTGTAAAGTCAGCATTGGTAAACGCTGCTGGTGCTCCTTCTGTACTGCCATCTTCACTTAAAATTCTACCTCCCTCAATGAAGCCTGGATGGATTTCGACAACTCCATTTTCATCTTCTCCAGTATTCGGTTCAGCTTGAGAGAAGAAAGCTGTATTTTCTGCTAGCTCATCATTAACTTCTGTTCCCGCATCCAATACTTCACTGCCTGAAACAATAAAATCAGCCCCGATAAAATTGCCCTCAGCATCAAACAAGTTGTGAATTGAGGGATCGCCATTCGCCACAAAAGCATCATTGGAAGGGATAATCATTGAAGCGTAACTAAAAAATTGGCTGGCTGGATCGTTCAGGTCGATGGTGAATGTCGCCGAAGCAACTTCTCCTGGATCGATCGGTCCTTCAAGACCCTCTGTACCCAACACTGCACCATCAAGTGAGCCAAAGCCACTATCGGCAAATTCTTGGGATAACAAATCGACGCTGCCATCTTCGGCAAGGCTTTCTAAGCCTGGAGTAACTGCTTCACCACGATTGTAAAGATCAAACTCACCATTGTGGAATCCCACCCAAACAGGTGTGACGAAGTTTCCTGCATCGGGAGCTAAGCTTTCTACAGTGACCACAACCTCAATAGAGTCAGAATCCGATTCTGGTGAGGGTTCTGTTTCTGGTGTGGATACGACTTCGGAGACATTAAAATCTAGGGTATATTCGCTACTAGTACCTAGTTGTTGCAGAGCAAAAGTGTAAGTTCCACTGTCTAAGACATCATCAAAGCCAATCGTACCAACAGCATCGCCGATATCATCGAGAATATTTGTCCCTTCTTCTCCGGTCTCACCAAACAAAGCAAATCCTAAAAGATTAGCAGTATCAGCAGAATCATCTAGAGGTTCGGTAAAAATCTCTCCTTCCTGTACGCCGATAAAAGCTACATTTCCTGGAGTTGAAAACGAATCTAGCACCACTGTATCTAACTGAAATCTTTCAGGAACAGTCACTGTTATATACTCTTGGTCAACTTCTCCTGGTACGGTTGTTGCAGAGATTGTATTTGTTCCTGCTTCTAAAGTCAGGCCTAGAGGATCGTTAGGGTCATTGGAGATGTCACCCTCTATGGCTTCGTCGAAGTTAACGAATGCTCCTTTATAAGAATCTTGTAGAGATTGAGAAAATATTAAATTGTTAATTTTCTGTAAACCAACTTGAAATTCTAATTGCCAATATCGACCATATTCGGTCGAACCAATTGTCTTTCTGGAAGCTGCAATATTACTTTTTGTAAGCCGTGATAGCTGTTCTAAGAAAATTTGTCCTTGCTCTTTGGCTACTTGACAACCATAAACCAAGAGGTTTTTTCCTGTTAAAAATTTTGCCCAAGATTTTAACTGCTGACTATAGTCATCAATATTGGAAAAATTGAGTTTGCTATTACCTAAATAAACACAGCCAGGAGAACCGTGAGTGATTAAATGTAAACTAGATAACTTTGAATATTTTTTTAGGGCTTGGGTAATTTGTTCAATTCCGTCCTGTTGAGGGTCTAAAATTACCAAGTTGGCACGGTATTGAATATCCCTTACAAGAGACAAAAGTTGAGAAACGTGAGAATCAATAATTACTAAAGGTCGATTCATTAGAGTTTCTGTTTTTACGTCTGCCCAGTCAGTGTTTGTAGATAGAGTGACTTGAGACATTGTCAATATTTCTCCATAAAAATATAGGCTGAGTGGACAATATCATTTTTCAAAATTTACTAAATGAATAGAAGCTTATATTTTCATGAGAAAAAAATTAAAAGAGCCTTATTTTTTCTAATTTAGGAACAGAAACCAAACAGCCAACAGTACAAAGAGAAAGTTCGAGCAAGAGAATTCTAGAAAGTTTCATAGCCGAGTAATATTAATGAGGTATCTTATATCGTTAATGCTACGATTATGGAATTGTTGGTTTTTGCGGTGAACCTATCCCACGAATAAAAGATCAGATTAAAATGTTGTAATTAGACGACTAACGATACCAGATAGATTCGAGGGATTAAGCGAGTTAGAGTGGAGGTTATTTCAAGATATTTTCCAGAAATTAAAGTAATTGAGGAAATGATAAAATCCAGTGATGCGATCGCAATTACTAGTAACTATTAAATGTGTAATATATACTCTATGTTACAATAGAATGTCGAAGGTTAGATATGTTGACCGAAAAAGAAAAAGCGATCGCAGGACAGCTTTATAATGCTGCCGATCCTATACTTATAAAAGAACGAGATGATGCTCACCTAATTTGTTATCAATATAACTCTTCTTCTAGCGATCGCCTTAACCAACAAGAAATATTAAATAAATTACTCGGAAAAGTCGGTAGCAACTGTTCGATTGAAGCTCCTTTTTTCTGCGACTATGGATACAACATTTTTTTAGGAGATGACGTTTATTTCAACTTTAACTGCACCATTCTAGATGCTGCGCCCGTGTATATTGGCAATGGAGTTAAGTTAGCACCAGAAGTTCAACTTTATACAGCAGGACATCCTATCGATCCGAGCAATCGTGCTTCGTGTTTAGAGTTTGCCAGCAGTATTAGAATTGAAGATAATGTCTGGGTTGGTGGTGGTAGCATTCTGCTTCCTGGAGTGAGCGTTGGAATAAATACAGTGATAGGTGCAGGTAGTGTAGTTACTAAATCCCTTCCTTCTAATGTTGTGGCGGTGGGTAATCCCTGTCGAGTAATCAAGCAAATTTCTTTAAATAACGAAAACCCAACAAATTCCAGTAGTTGAGAAACCAATCGAGCCAGGTTTCCAATTCTTGTGGGGCGAGCAAGATCGGCTCGCTTGTGGTAAATATATCAAATTAAGCTTAAAGCAATGCTAATGTATTTTGTAGTGAGAGTTAAGAATAAGCAGATATATTGAAGGAACTTTTAGAACGCCTCAAGTGAAAGTATTATTGATGATGTAAGTAACTACATCCATATTCGAGATTTCTGATAGCCATGTTATACCTAGCGCAAGTTGAAATTAATCCTGAATTGGGGGGAATACAGCTACAGGTACTTGCTCGCCAAGAATCAGAATATGTCTGGGAAGTAGACAATTCAGAGACTTTGCTCTTAACCAAGGAAAGTTCTCTTTGCGCGGGGGTTTTGGTGCTAGTAGAAGTAGACGATCTCCAGCAAATTATTAGTATTCAAAACGCTAAAGAGTGGATTTTAAGTATCTTGCAGCAGCATTTGACTAAAAATGCTATCAACCCTCAATTTATTCAAACAGAACAAAATAAAGTAGAGCAGTGGCGACAAGAGATTACCGCACAAAATTTAGAACTGAATCGCCGTGCGTTGGAAATTGAGACTCGTCGCGAACAATTACAAGAATTGGAACAAGAATTAAAAAGCGATAGAGCAGAATTGATTAGGCAGCAACAACAACTTTCAAATAGTTCTCAGCAAGAATAATTCCTCAATCCTGTAAGATGATAAGTATAAAACTTGGTCGACATTATCGAGTCAATAAAATCTCAATAATGTTTTTCTGTGTTCGATTAAATTCTCTTCAATATTTTGTGTGAGAGCAGAATCGCCATGAGGTATAGATATATTATTGGACTGGAAACGCGTAGCAAGAAACGAAAATATCTTCAGCGTAGCTGTCAATCGACATATATACCAAAAAATTAATTAATACTCAGCTAACTAATACACACTGACTATGCTTGCTAAAAGAATATTGCCTTGTCTAGATGTTAATGCAGGAAGGGTAGTTAAAGGAGTTAATTTTGTCGATCTCAAAGATGCGGGCGACCCTGTTGAATTGGCAAAAGTTTATAATGATGCGGGAGCAGATGAACTCGTCTTTTTAGATATTACTGCTACTCATGAAGATAGGGGAACGATTGTTGATGTTGTTTATCGTACCGCCGAACAAGTTTTTATTCCTTTGACCGTGGGAGGAGGAATTCAATCCTTAGAAAATATTAAAATTTTATTAAGAGCGGGAGCAGATAAAGTAAGCATAAATTCTGCTGCTGTGAGAGATCCCGATCTAATTAACCGAGCTAGCGATCGCTTTGGCAAGCAATGTATTGTCGTTGCGATCGACGCTCGTAAGCGCAACGACGTCAAAAATCCAGGATGGGATGTATATGTTCGTGGTGGAAGGAAAAATACTGGAATAGATGCGATCGCCTGGGCAAAAGAAATGACAGACAGAGGTGCAGGAGAACTATTGATAACTAGCATGGATGCCGATGGGACTCAAGCAGGTTACGATTTAGAGCTGACTCGCACCATCGCCGAACAAGTGGAAATTCCTGTAATTGCTTCTGGAGGTGCGGGCAATTGTCACCATATATATGAAGCTTTAGAACATGGAAAAGCAGAAGCAGCTCTTTTAGCTTCTTTGCTTCATTTTGGGCAATTGAGTGTTGAAGAAATTAAAACTTATCTCCAAGATCGTCAAGTCCCCGTCAGGCTTACTTGAACGATTAATCTTTAGTAAAGCTTAAGTTCAGAAGTAGTGGGCTGAAAACAAAGAAATTCTATACTAAGATTGAACATAAGTTTACATTTCGCAAAAATGTTAATTCCTATTCTCATATTTGACGTTGCTCTTGTGGCATGGTCACTACGTTTAATTCAGTTGGCTTGGGAGCAGCAAGAATCTTCTCTGATGCTTGCAGGAACCCTTGTGGGTGCCTCTGCAGCTGCAATGCTGGTGGTTTATTTTATTGTTGATAACTGTTTGAGTCGTATTAGCTAAAGCGGTTGCTTTGAATCGAATATATCGCTATGTTAATATTATTGGTGTACTTGGGGCATTAGCTCAGTTGGTAGAGTGCTTGCATGGCATGCAAGATGTCAGCGGTTCAAATCCGCTATGCTCCATTGTTAAATGTACAGTGACTAATTATTTGTGCTGGAAGAAGCATAACTTTTCCGCAGCGGAAATCTTATACTTCCATTTCTAGATTCACCGCATTAGATCTTAATCTTAACTTAGACAGATTGCTTCTTGGATCAAAAAATTTATTCTCTAGATTGGAAGTAGATTATTGTCGAAATAATTTAAGCGATTATGGCGATCGCTCTACCCTTCAACTAAGCAACATTAACTACTGACTTATTAGGAGTCAGCAACAGATACAAACAAGGAATAACCAACAAAGCAATCAGGGTAGAAGCTACCAAACCAAAGCCGATCGCACTAGCTAGGGGAAACCAAGTCGGATCGCTCAATGCTAGGGGAATCACACCGACAATTGTTGTAATACTAGTAGTTAGAATCGGACGCAATCTATCTGCTGCACCTCTGGCTGCTGCATCGCGGACATTCATGCCTTTGCTGCGATAGCTATTCATAGTTTCAATCATGACGATCGCATCATTAACCACAATTCCCGTTAAAGCAATAATTCCAATTACCGCAGGGAAAGAAATTGGAATTTGTAATAAGAAGAAGCCCAAGAAAGTCCCAGTGAAGGCAAAAGGAATTGCCAACATGATAATAAAGGGTTGGGTGAAAGAACTAAACTGAATTACCAGTACGGCAAAGATTAAGAATAGGGATACCAGTGCCATCTGTCCTGCGGAAGCAAAGGTTTCTCCTTGGGTTTCTAGTTCCCCTGCAAATTTATAGTCGTAACCCTGACCCCAAGATTTCTTTAATTCGATTAACTTGGGTTCTAAATCGGCGACAATTTCCCCGACAGTGCGCCCTTTGTTTTTCGCCAATACCGTCACGGTGCGCTGGGCATCTTTATGAGTAATCGATAGGGGTGCTTCCCCCGTTTCTACTTCTAGTACTTGACTGGCAGGGATGTTTTCACCCTCTTGGGTAATAATTGGCAGACTTAACAACTCATCCATTCTGGTTGCACCACCAATGCCACCATCGCGGGAAGCCCATTGAGTACTGAGGCGAATTTCCAAGTCTTCTTCTCCCCCACCGATGGGAAAGTCACCGATATCGTTATCGGTCATCAGGTAGCGTCCTTGGGTAGCCAAATCATTATCGGCTAAACCATAGAAATTTAAAGCTTCACGACGGGGACTCAACTTGACATCCGAACGCAATGCCCCCAAGTCATCCCGCACATCTATCGCCCCAGTAATTTGTCTTAAAGCTAGCTGTACTTCTCCCGAAATCTCACGCAACCTGCCCATATCTGTCCCCGATATTTCTATCTCAATCGGATCGCCTCCTTCCCCTGAAGATTGACCGTTAACCACTACCGATGCCCCTGGATACTGACGCATAAAAGTATTAAGTTCGGTACGCAGTTCATCGAAATATTCAAAGGATATTTTTTCTCTTTCTTCTTGAGGAGTCAGAATAGTTGAAAAACCTACCTGATAGCTACCAGTATCGGGTTTTAGACCGCTTTCTTGAACCAAACCACTACGCTGTCCCACAAGTTTACTAACGCTGGCAAGATAATCTTTACCCCGTAATAGTTCCCCTACTTCATCGGCTACTTTCTGTGAGGAATCAAGAGTGGTTGTAGGTGGTAGTTCGATATTGATACTCAGCTTGCGTTGATCTCCTTCTGCAAAGAGAGTTGAAGGTACAGTTCCCACCAACACAACAGA
>JBCDCO010000191.1:0-10899 GCA_039181635.1 Cyanobacteria bacterium P01_G01_bin.19
GAGGGTAGCCTCCTGGGAAAATAGCTCAGTGCCAGGTTCTTTTTTTCTAATATTTTACATAGTGAAAGAGGGGTAATCTAGTTAAGATTTTAATTAGATTACTCCTCTTTCTTTTTTTCTTATGCTTCTTCCTCAATTAAATCAACAGGCACTCAAAGAATGGTCGATCGCTGTAGACGCTCTAAGAACAGGCGAGACTATTATGTTATTGAGGAAAGGAGGAATTAGAGAAAGAGGATTTAAAGTAAAACATCTTAGTTTTTGGCTGTATCCTACTTACGAACATCAAAATCCAGCTCTACTAAAGCCAAAATATTCTGAGCTAGTCGTTCCTGTAAAGTCAGGATGGCATCCTTCTAAAGTTGAGATCGCAATTTGCGCCAAAATTACGCATACTTTGTTATTAAACAACCAGAATCAGATCAAAAAGCTATTGCCTTACCAGATCTGGAACGACAGAATGATAGCAGAACGTCTCAAATGGAAACCCGCAGAGCCAATAGTGATTCTGCTACTTAGAGTTTATTGTCTTCCGAATCCACTGGTGATCGACTACATTCCAGCTTATGGAGGTTGTAAATCTTGGATAAATATCGATGTACCAGATGGCGTTTTAAATTCAGCCAAAAGTTTACTAACTCCAGCCGTAGAAGAGAGTAAGTATGCTCGATTAACTCAAGAAATTGAGAAGATTGTTAAAACAGAGTAAAACGAGGGCATGTGCCCTCATTTTGAATGTACTCAGATGTGTTTACTTGATTTTGATTTAAAGTCTAACTCTTATCTTTATTGCGATAAATAACATTGACAATCAATTTTGCAATCATTTTAAAAAAGCTTGGCTTTGTTTTAGTCGAAGTTGAAGAAGTAGACTGCATAGACTGTTTAGAGTTTGCCTCTGCCACAGAAATATCAGGATTGTCTGACACTGAAGATGTAGATGCTGGTTTCGGCTCTACAGCGGAAGTTTTTACTACAGGACTCGTGGCAATAGACTCTGCTTCCACATCGGCGATCTTGGCTTCTGGAGTTATGGACTCAGATTGAATTGTCTGCTTAGATATATCTCTACTCTCTGGAGACGATAGAGCATGACACTTAGTCAGAAATTCTTCTAATTTTTGGCGATCTTCCAAAGATGTTTGGCGTGCATTGGCAGCACATCGAGCAATATCTTCCTTGCCGATATAAGCGAGCCATTTCTCTAAATCTTCTCTAATTAGGTAATTGACACCATCATCAGGAAACTCTTGGCAAAGTTTTAACAAATCTTCTGCGCTGTAGGCTGATTGTCCATTGGGAAAATAAAAAGGCTGAGTCACGATTTTATATTCGATCAAAAAAAGTTCAATTTAATTCTGCCACAACTATCTTGATACAAACCTTCACATAGTTTGTATTTTGGTTTTTTTTATGCATTAAGAAAACAATTATTAACGTTTAGTGTTTTTTCAATGTAGATCGGCTTCGATATGATGTGTCTAACTGCATATTCCTAAATTAACTTGTGAGTCAATCTAACATAATTATTTGTCCTGGAATACATTCACCTCAGCTTACACAAGACTTTGTTGAGAGCATTAGAAATTTCATCGAGCAGCGAGAATATTCGATTTTACCAACAAGGCGATATTTACCTTATTCAACGGCTGCTACTGTGCAATGGTTGAAGCAAAATTACCCTATTCCCAGCAAGGCTCCAAACTTATCTTTTATTGCTTTTAGCGCGGGGGTTGTAGGAAGTATTGGTGCTGCTAATATATGGCAATTGTGGGGAGGACAAGTAAATTGCTTTATTGCCTTTGATGGTTGGGGAATGCCATTGATGGGCAATTTTCCTTTGTATCGAATTAGCCACGATCGCTTTACCCATTTCAGCTCTGGCATCCTTGGTGGCAGCGAAAACGGTTTCTACGCCGATCCAGCAGTGGAACATCTAGAAATATGGCGATCGCCCCACAGCTGCCAAGGATGGCAAACATTAGGTTTTGGGATGAAAACTCGATGTTCGCTGTTTGAATACGTTCGAGATATTTTGGATTCAGATTAGATTAAGAACTTTTTACAGGGTTTCTAGTACCTCAGCATTCTGAATCAACCATTTATCTCCTTGCAAAATCAGCTGATAACGCACTAAAAGATTGTCATCGTAAGATTGGGAGGTGTCTAGTTGTCCCGCTTGATAGTGCTTGGCTACTTCCTTAACTTCGGCTTCTACAACCGCTTTTTTAGGGTTGTTGGGATTAACTTTAGCGGAGCGCATTTTTACCTGATGCTGATATTCGCGATAGTAATTACCTTCTTTGTATGCTACTGCGCGATCGCGCCAAGTAGTTAGCAAAGGCTCTGCGAGAATGCCGTCCAGTTTTGCCATTTGGTGTTCCTTACCAAAGGCTGCAGATTTGCTGGTCAACCATTTTTCAATTGTTTTCAGCGATTTCTGCTCAATAGTTAATTCTGGTTTGGCTACTACGGATTTTGCTTTAACAGGAGGCAACTCTACAGTGGGATCGTCAATTGCGATCGCTAGTTGTGCTTTAGCTGTTTGCTGGCTAGAACCGAAGAACAATTTATTGCCAGCTAATCCTATTGCCCCAAGACCAAAAATAAAGCTTGAAATAAGCAGCCAGCTTTTCGTGCGATTAGCCTTTTTCATTCCAGCCATCCTTTTTTGCTTGGCTTGACCCTGAGCTTTATAAATCACCGATGCGGGAACTGCCCGAGTTTTCTTTTCTAAAGGCAAGGAAATAGAATGATGTTGAGCATTTGCTCTTCGCTTATTCTGATGAGTATGATAAGAGCTTTGTTCTTGTCCTGCTTTGGGTTTGATATATTTTTCCCTTCCTTTTCGCGCTTTTACTCTACCTTGAGGTCGATTTACTGCACTACCCGCGTTCTTCTCAATTGTGGCAGTGGAAGATTTACTCTTCCTCGGCGAATTTTGAATTACCTGGTTGGCAGAAACAACCGTGTTGGATGAAGCTTTTTCGTTAAAAATGCTTCGCCAGCGAGATAAAACGCCAATTCCGCCTTTATTAGTTTCGCTCTCTAATATATCCGATTGAGAAGGAGTCGATTCAACCGAAGCGGTTTCTGCCGTAACTAGCACAGTAGAGGGTGCAAGCTGATCTAAATAAGTTTGAACTTCGCTATCTGCAAAATATCCCTTGAGAGTTGGCTTGGTATTGACCAAATCGACAAATTGAGCCAGAACATCTTCGTGCAGCCACTTCTCGCTATAAAAACACATTCCAGGCAATAAATCGGCACTACCAGGAGCGTGCTGTAAAATTTGATTTAGCTTAGTCGTATCTTGAGTTTGATGAACTTTGCTAATTGCTTTTTCCGTATGTCCCAGTAATAATGCACAAACTGCTTGTTCCCAGGTCACATCCTGCTTTTCGCTTAGATAGTCTAACTTTCGCTGCGCCCTCAATATTAATTCTGGCTGTTTGCCTGTAAATCCTAAACCAAAAAGCGCGTATACCGCTAAATAACTGCCGATGGCAGAATCATTCTGGGTATCATCATCAAAGAGCTGCTTTTGCTCTGTAGAGGTGAGATAGGTTCTAAGTTGTTGGATAAAGCAAAGAAATTGGTCGAAGCTCAAGCCAGAGCGATCTTCTCCCTTGCCCTCAATTCCTCGACGTTGGATTAGCATCTCTTGCAGCAAATGAAATCCTTTTACCCTGGGTGCAGAATTAGCTGGATTTTGAGAAATGAGCTCTAATACCCGATATGGACGAAGCTTGTATAAATCTATTTCTAGTTCTTGTTTGACTTGAGGAAACAAGTTTTCCTGGGCTAGTAAATCAATACCTAGCTGACTGGATAAAGCAGCGGTTTCGTACTCTCGGCGATGCCACTGTTCTCGCCCCAACTCCATATAGGCTAGCGCGATCGCCAAGATAATGTTTTCTTGGGTGGCTATGTTGACTTCTGCAGAATTTTGCTTTTGGAACTGGCTAAATTCTTCGCTGTTATAGTATTCAATTCCTTGGGTAAGAACTAGTTCGTACTCTCCCAGCTCTTGCATGATTAACAACGCCCCAACTAGCTGGGAAGAAGGGATTTCAATCGCAGAATTTATGATGGTACGTTCGACATCTGCAGACTCGCTAGTAGAACTAATTCCTTCTGAAACTACTCGATCTCCTTTTAATTCTGCTTCAGATTCCGCCGACTGTTCTTGACTTTCTTCTGTCACTTCCAAAAGCTCAATTGGCTGCATATTTACTAGGAACTGAGCATCATATTCCGCCCTCTTTTCCGAGTCTGATAGAACCTCATAAGCTTTTCTGATTAATGCCTGACGAGCTTCAATAGCGTGATCGTTGAACTCTCTGCGAGGCTGTTGCTGCAAGCGATCGCTATAGGCTTGTTCGAGTTGGCGATCGACTGCCTGAATTGGCACGCTCAATATTCGGTAGTAGTCGAGGGGGATTCGCATTTCGGATTAGTTCCTCTAGACGGCTTTAACGTCCTGGTAAGTGATGACAGTAAGGTAAGAAAAAATGGTTAATCTGACCACAAAATCTAATAATAAAAACAGTTAGGTCAAATAACTTAAAAAGGCTTTGGCAGACGCCAAATTTTGGTGTTTGTGCTTTTTGCCAGCATTTTAACGCAGTTTTTTCTGGGACAGAAAAAATTTAGAATTAGTTAAATAAAATACAGAAAACTATTAACTTTATTAAATAACTATGAATCCATCGCAACCGAAAATCATTGTAATCGATGACGATCCAACTGGCTCGCAAACCGTACATAGTTGCTTGCTATTACTTCATTGGGATATTGATACCCTCAAGCGAGGTCTAAAGGATAACATACCAATTTTATTTATTCTCAGTAATACTCGAGCGATGACTCCCCAGCAAGCTGAGATAACCACTAGAGAGATCTGTCAAAATCTTAAGGCTGCGATCGCCGAAGCTAAAATCAAAGATTTTTTGGTTGTTAGTCGCTCTGACTCTACTTTAAGAGGGCACTATCCCATCGAGACGGACATCATCAGTTCGGAGTTAGGAGGTTTTGACGCTCATTTTCTAACTCCTGCCTTTTTTGAAGGAGGCAGAGTTACAGTCGATAGCACTCACTACCTCTTGATTGATGGAGTTAAGACTCCCGTAGCCGAGACAGAATTTGCCCGAGATTCGGTATTTGGCTACAGCTATAGCTATCTTCCCGACTACGTACAAGAGAAGACTGCCGCTAAAATTAAAGCAGAAGATGTTGTTACATTGACCCTGGCAGACATTCGTAATAGTCAAGTAGACAAACAACTACTAGCACTTAAAAATAATCAGTGCGTTGTCGTCGATGGAGAGAACCAAGCAGACTTTGATTTGTTTGCTAGAGCAGTGCTAAAAGCTACGGAGGGCGGCAAAAGGTTTCTGTTTCGCTCCGCAGCCAGCCTACTTACTTCTTTAGCACAATTAGGTCAACAGCCTATCTCTCCTGAAAAAATGGGCAGCTACAAACCCACCGACCGTCCAGGAGTAGTTCTGGTCGGATCTCACGTGCAGAAAACCACTCAACAACTAAATCGGCTACTAAAAGAAGATGAAGTTATAGGCATTGAGGTGAATGTAGTGCGACTGCGAGAGGAGCCACAAGCAAAAGATACAATACTTCAAGAAACTTTAAATAAATTAACTCAGGCTTTTGATCGAGGTAAAACCCCTGTTGTATATACCAGTCGAGAGGAACTGAGCTTTGCTGACGTACAACAGAGGTTAGAGTTTGGCAAAAAAGTTTCAGCTCTATTGATGGATGTTGTCCAAGGCTTGCCCGAGTCAATTAGCTTTCTAATTAGTAAAGGGGGAATCACTTCTAACGATGTATTGAGCGTCGGCTTAAACCTCACCTCAGCAAGACTTTTAGGTCAAATATTGGCTGGGTGTTCTGTCATTCAAACAGAAGCAGACCATCCTCAATTTGCTAATTTACCCGTAGTTTTATTCCCTGGTAATGTTGGAGATCGCGATAGTTTAGCTGCCGTTTGGTCGCGCTTAAGGTTTTCCTAATATTAGATCGAGATAAATCTACGCTAGTATGTGAGACGTAAAAACTACCTCAAAAGTAGATATACGTAGATATACGGAGGATTGGGACGGTTGGATGATTTTCGAGCCTAATATATCCTTGGAAAAAACTGACGATCTGCCTGATTCGTCGCCTTTAATTAATCGATATTCTCAAATTGGCATCAAGAGTGATGGAGAACAACTTTTACTGACCCTGCCCACTCAAGCAGAAATAAATTCAGAATTACCTTGGTCGGAAACTTGGCAAGAGCTAAAACATCTGTTAAAAACCAAGGAGCAATCTTGGCAAGTAGGAACAAAAGTTTGTTTGGTTGCTCAAGATAGACTGCTTGATGCCAGACAGTTACAAACTATTGCTGAAACTCTCGATGATGTAAGTTTATCTTTGTTTAAGATCAGTACAAATCGCAGGCAGACAGCAGTAGTAGCCGCCACCAGTGGTTATTCTGTCGAACAAAACAAGCCCGCCGATCCCTTAATTGGCAGATCTTCTTCAGTTGATGAGGTATTGTCTCCTTCTTTAGCCGAGCCACTATACCTTCAAAGTACAGTGCGTTCGGGAGTAGAAATACGTCACCCAGGAACAATAATAATTTGCGGAGATTTAAATCCAGGGGGAAAAGCGATCGCCGCAGGAGATATTTTGGTCTGGGGTCGTTTGCGGGGAATCGCTCATGCAGGAGCACAAGGAAACCATCAGTGTCGCATTGCCGCACTGAGAATGGAATTTACTCAACTGCGTATAGCCAATGCAGTAGCGAGGTCGCCAGAGGTAAGACCACAAAATTTGGCTCCAGAGCTAGCATTTATAGCTACCGACGGCATAAAACTGGTGAAAAGCGCAGAATTCCCCAAAAATTATCTTTTTTCGCCGTTAAAACGAGCATGGATCGAGCGCAGCCTGGACAATCATTCTTAGCGGAAAATCCACTAGGTTAGCATTGATTCATCAAAGCGTAAGATCTCGCAAACAAGCAAAACAACTACAGCTACATAAATAGAGTAAGCAAACAATATGAGTCGTATAATTGTTGTTACTTCTGGCAAAGGAGGAGTGGGCAAAACAACTACCACATCCAACTTAGGAGCAGCATTAGCCAAGCAAAATCGTTCAGTAGCTCTTATTGACGCTGATTTTGGGCTAAGAAACTTAGATCTCTTGTTAGGGTTAGAAGAACGGGTAGTCTACACTGCCATGGACGTATTAGCGGGAGAATGCCGATTAGCCCAGGCATTGGTAAAAGATAAGCGTTTGAAAGGTTTGGTGCTTCTTCCTGCAGCCCAAAATCGCAATAAAGAGGCGGTCAGACCAGAGCAAATGCAAAAAATAGCTACGGCTTTAGCCAAAGGCTATGACTATATTCTGATTGACTGTCCTGCAGGAATTGAGTTGGGTTTTCGTAACGCTATTTCTGCTGCTAAAGAAGCATTGATTGTCACTACCCCTGAAGTTGCCGCAGTACGCGATGCAGATCGGGTAATTGGCTTGCTAGAGGCAGAAGGAGTCAATAAAATCAGCCTGATCGTCAACCGAGTTAAACCTCATATGGTTGAAGAAAACAAAATGATGAGTGTTGAAGATGTCTTAGAGTTATTGGGAGTACCCTTGATTGGCGTTGTTCCTGACGATGAAAAAGTTATTGAAGCAACTAACAGAGGCGAACCTTTAGTTTTAGGCGAGTTGGAATCGACTCCTGCAATGGCATACGCCAATATTGCAAGACGCTTAGAGGGAGAAAAAGTCCCGTTCTTAGACTTAATGGCTAATCAGGGAAATATACTGTCTCGTCTGCGCAAAATCTTTGGTGGTTAGTCATTAACCACAGAAATGCATAAATAAACATCGAATATTTGTAAACAGCACTACTTAGTGTGTTTATCTTTCTTTCATGCAGACAATTACAAATACGCTTAACGGGTTTCTGGAAATGATTTTTCCCTGGAAGAACAATGGTAACAGTAAAGATCGCGCCAAGAGCCGTCTAAAATTAATTATTGCTCACGATCGCGCCAGCATTAACTCAGACATGTTGAAGGCTATGCGTGAGGAAATTTTAGATGTGGTGGCTCGATATGTAGAAGTGGATCGTGAAGAAATGGAATTTTCCCTTTCTAACGATCAGCGAATGACTTCTTTGACGGCAAATTTACCCATACGCCAATTCAGACGTTTGGGAGAATTACAGCAACAGCTACAGGAAAATAATGGGGTGGAGCTGCAAGAAGTAGAGGCAGTTGGAGATAGTGAAAGTGCGCCATCTAAGTAGTGATCTGTAAAATTTGACTGCTATTTGGTAATTTTTCACCCACCCAAGGGCATAAAGTGAGTGGTTAGTTGTAGGTCTGGCAAACATCTAACCATTTTGCCTATAAAAATTACCCCAGCAATTTCTCCTTTAATTCGCAATTAGCCACTAATTTACTGATAAGTTGAGAATTGGTTAATAAAAATATGTAACAGGTTAGATAATGCGAATTTTAATGATGGGTGGAACCCGTTTTATTGGGGTCTATTTGACTAAAGTCCTAGTTGCTTTGGGACATGAGGTAGTTTTATTCAATCGTGGCAACCACCCTGTACCCGTAGAAGGAGTGACTCAAATTGCTGGCGATCGCAAAGATGCAGATTTAGTCAAAGCTAAATTAGCCCAGGAAAACTTTGATGCGGTCTTTGATAACAATGGTCGTGAATTAAGCGATACACAGCCTTTAGTGGAGATCTTTAACGGTAAGGTCGAGCATTTTGTCTATGTCAGTTCTGCAGGAGTATATCTAAAATCTTCTCAGCTACCCTATGTAGAAGGTGATGCCCTCGATCCCAATAGTCGTCATAAAGGAAAACATCACACCGAGGCATATCTCCAAGACTCTGGTATTCCCTGGACTTCTGTTCGCCCCGCTTACATTTATGGTCCGCAAAATTATAACGATTTAGAAGCCTGGTTTTTCGATCGCATTGTTAGAGATCGCCCCATACCCATTCCAGGAAATGGCAAATTTATTACTCAATTCGGTCATATTCAGGATTTAGTCACGGCTATGGCTAATATTTTGGGAAATAAAGCTGCTATAGGCAAAATATACAATGTTTCGGGCGACCGCTATGTTACGTTTGATGGTTTGGCTTATGCTTGTGCGAGCGCCGCAGGCAAATCTGCTGATAAAGTCAAATTAGTTCACTACGATCCTGCTAATTTTGACTTTGGCAAGCGCAAGGCTTTCCCCGTCCGCCAACAGCACTTTTTTACCGATATTCATCGTGCCAAGACCGATCTAAACTGGCAGCCTAAATATAATTTGATCAAAGGTTTAAAAGATTCTTTTCAAAATGATTATTTAGCTTCGGGGAGAGAACGCTCGGAGATTGACTTTTCTCTGGATGAAGAGATATTGGGAAAAATATAAATCCAGCCTGAAATCAAGCTAAATATTACGGCTGACCAAAATAATATAATAGTAAGGCTCGTCCATTGATCGTCCAAAGGAGCGATTAAAAAAGCGATCGCCATAATTTGAACCACGGTTTTGAGTTTACCCCAAATATTAGCCCCTGAAATGACAGCATTACCAGTTAGTTTGGGGTTGACTCGCCATCCTGCGATCGCTACTTCTCTCGCTAAAATCAAAAATACTCCCCAGGCAGGTACGATTTGCAGCTGAATTAGAGCTAACAGCGAGCCTAAAACTAGCAACTTATCTACTAATGGATCGAGAAATTTGCCTAGCTCTGTGACCACATTTAGTTTCCTAGCCAGATAACCATCAACCCAGTCTGTTCCCGCAGCAACTATAAAAATTCCCACACTAAGCCAGCGGTGAAATGGTGTGGGATCGTTGAGTAAATAGAGTATAAAAGGCAGCCCCAAAAGACGAGAAAGGGTAATCCATGTTGGAATATTCATAGAGATCGAGGAAAGAAATTAAATTAAATAAACCTAAGAACTTCAATCTTAAACTGCTTTGTCCTCACCTCACTTTTATCTCTTGCCCTTGCTCTTTAACCCAAATCAACACGCTCCTTTACGAGCTAAAACAATTGCAACAGTATGAAACAGCAAGCTGAGATCGTATAAGAAAGACCATCTTTTTTGATAATCAAGATCCATTTGCACTATATCTTCAAAATTTAAAACTTCAGAGCGACCTCTAACCTGCCATTCTCCAGTAATTCCTGGCTTAACCTTAAGACGTTGGAAATGATGGGATTCGTACATCGCTACTTCATCGGTAGTTGGAGGACGAGTTCCTACTAGGCTCATATCTCCTTTTAACACGTTCCAAAATTGAGGAAATTCATCCAAACTAGTACGACGTAAAAAACGACCTACTTTTGTGATGCGGGGATCGTTTTCATTTTTAAAGATTAAGCCTGTCGCTTGATTTTCAACTAAATGCTTCTGTTTGTCGGCATTAGCGATCATGGAGCGAAACTTCCAGATCTTAAATGGCTTTCCCTCCAAACCACAGCGGGTTTGACTGTAAAAAATAGCTCCAGGATCATCAAGCCACATGGCGATCGCAATTGGAAATACCATCATGCCCGTAAGCGTCAGACCCACAACTGCGCCTAATATATCTAATATTCTTTTTCCTCTACTAACTACAGAAGGATGAACAGAAGGTTGAATAGTCAGTCCGAGAGCCCTTCTCTCTCGTAAATTAAGATTTATAGGTGAAGTCATAGAAAATATTTAATTAAAGTTGCTTTAAAAATGAATACAGTTAAAAGATCTGACTTATGCAATTTTATTTGTTTCTTTGTTTTAATCGCTAGAGATTCTCAGACCCTTTACTAAATCTTCAAAAAATATTTGTAAAGTAATTATTTTTGAGTAGTTTACAATAAAAC
>JBCDCO010000192.1:0-10887 GCA_039181635.1 Cyanobacteria bacterium P01_G01_bin.19
AAGCTTTAGGACGGTTTTGAATAACCAAGGATACCTCGGTCTACTACTTACTTTCTCTAAACTATCAGGATTTGATAGCCTAATTTCAAGATACAAGGATACCGCTTCGTGACTGAAAGGAATCCTTTAGGGCATAAGGTTAAGGGGAAAAGGTTAAAGGGTTTATTGAATCATTTTCTTACTTAATTAAAACTATTGATTCATCGTTGTTTTACATTAGGTCAGATTTTAATATTAACCAAGCCGTTTCGATCGCCATAGAATATTAGGATATGGGATGAATCAATTCTATTGTGCCAATTATGTAGGGTGTGTCATCAATTGAGGGGAAGAATGCTTTTCCTAAAGGATACCGCTCCGCATATGAGAGCCATTTTAGCGAGATACAAGAAGAAAAATGTTCTGCATAGCAGAGCTACGGAGGTTATTTTTCGACGCAGTAGGTCGTTAAAATGCCGAAAAAAGCTCTTTTTTTTAATTGATGACACGCCCCAATTAAAACGGCACAATAAAGACAGTAATTCTGCATATTTGGCACTATCGCCGTTGGAACAGAGCGACTAAATTAGAGGTAAGTGAGATTGGACGAATCATATCAAGAATATATTAACCGAGTAGCGAGATTAACCCTGCCGACTGCTTGTTCAATGCAACTACAGACTATTCAGCATTCTCCCAAGTTTGTGGCAGGCGAGCCAGTATCTTTTCCAGGCTATAGCGTAATCACACCTCCTACAGAAGAGGACGCAACAAATCAAACATTCTACAGTCAAGTTGAAACCATTCAACAACAGCTATCTCAGCAGTTAGAGTCAGACTTTTTTATTCCTCTTCCAGCTAAAAGCTTTCATTTTACGTTAGCCGATTTGATTTGGGATGAAAGCTATCGTCAAGCAGTTGCGGCGAATGAAGGTTTCGATAGCGCTTTGCAAGCAGAAATTGCTGCCAGCTTTCAGCAGTATCGCGAATTAACCTCAAGTGAAGAACCTCTGACGTGGCAGCTGTGGGGAGTAATGGCTAGACCGAGAGCAATTATGGCTTGTTTGGTTCCTAAAGATCAACAGAGTTATGAGTCGGTAATTAAGCTACGTCGATCGCTTTATCAAAATGCTGGTTTGATCGGTTTGGGTATCGAGCAGCAATACGATCTAACCGCACACATTACGTTGGGCTATTTTGATAATATTCCTCCGAATTTAAATCGCGATCGCCTTTGTATTGTTTTATCTCAGATCAACGATCGCCTTCTAGAAAGCGAACTACCTGTTTTTACTATCAGAGAGGCACAACTGCGTAAGTTTGAAAATATGATCGACTATCATCGCCAACCAGATTGGGCAACAGTTCAATTCGGTGCATAATCGATAGGCTGATAAGCTACATGACCAAACCTCTAAATCATCCCATTGTCGAACAAAGTTTTGCCATTATTGATCGCGAAGTAGGTAGTCACGAACTAAACGCAAGAGAATATGCCATTGCACGGAGGGTAATACATGCGACGGCTGATTTTGAATATCTAAATTTACTCCATTTTGACCATGAGGCAATAGCTTCAGGTATTGCGGCTATTAGGTCTGGGGTGCCGATCGTTACTGATGTGACTATGGTCAAGCAAGGAGTTCGCACTTTGCTAGCCAAAACCTTTAATAATCCTTTGATTGCCGCGATAGATTTGGCTCCAACTGCCGATCCAGATAAAACCCGTACCGAAACAGGTCTGCTCGAATGCTGTAGGCAATATCCCCACGCAATTTATGTTATCGGCAATGCACCTACTGCACTCTTAGCCTTATGCGATCTAATATCTCGTGGAAAAGCCAGACCTAAATTAGTTATCGGGGCGCCTGTTGGATTTGTCTCGGTGATCGAATCCAAACAAGCTTTAGCCAAGTTAGATATTCCTCAAATTATCATCAAAGGGAGGAAAGGTGGCTCTCCTGCCGCCGCATCGATCTTTAACGCGCTTTTAATCTTGGCATCCAACTCGGATAATTAAATTAATTATGGAGTTAAAAGTTTAAAAAGCACAGTTTGAAGGCAAAGGTTCTACCGATTCAAGATTGCTAGCAAAGTCTTCGGCTAGGGTTGTGTCAGCGAATCCAGATGCCACCGTTCCCTTTTGCGCCAGAGGACTATAGCCATCAGGAGACATGTGAACCCTAACGATTACTTCCTGCTGTGGCTGAACCTCGACTGCGCCTCCCGTGCGTTTAAAAGGCTGTTCGTCTACATGACTGTGAAGCAACACTCGTCGATAAACAAGTTCTCCTTCAGGGGTAACAACTTCCCACCAGTCAGCATAGCGATCGCATCCAGTATCGGGACTTTCAACCGTAACGCCAAAAGTATAGCTGTTGCTTTTTCCTTTGGCTTCGACTGCAACAACTCTGGCAACAGAACTATTTTGACTCACGATAGCAACTTCCTCGTTTGGTAAGATTTCTGAATTACTGATGTTGGAACACCCGCTAAGGAGCAAAACTAGAATTACAAGGGCTTTTATCATTTCTCTCTAAGAGTTTATAGAATTGAGTTTAACAAGCGATCGCCTTCGGGAATAAACTCTTGGTATTTGTAGCGCAATACATTTAATTGAGGCTGAGTCAGAATTTTTTGTAGATAGCTTTTTTGTTCTGGCGTTACGCTTTTACCTATAATGTCGCACGCTTTATTGCCTTGGCGATCGCACACTGACAAAGATGCGCCACTACTTACTAGTAGTTCTACTATTTCAATTCTAGAATTGCCTGTGGCGTACATTAATGCTGTTTTGCCCTCTGGTGTTTGAGCGTCGACTTTTGCCCCACTATCGAGCAAATGCATGATAATTTGTAGCTTATCTCTGGTTGGTCGAGCATCTCGAATACCCAAAATAGCTGTTTTCATTAGGGGAGTAATACCATGGCGATCGCTAACATTGGGATCTGCACCGTAAAGCAACAATAATTTGACAATATCGGGCATACACCAAAGAATGGCGATTTCCAAAGGCGTCTGTCCCTGCTCGTTGTTAACATCAGTTTTGGCACCATGTTCTAACAATAGCTGGAGGCAAGATCGTTTGGCAGTTATTCGATAGGAGCGGTGAGAGCGATCGCCAAGTTTGCCTTGAGGTAAAGTAAAGTATTTTTTTTCAAAGATTAAAAATATTATCGGGACACCAGATTTGTCTGTAATTTTGGCATTAGCATCTGCTCCTCGCTGCAAGAGCTTATCCGCATTAATTACGTTGTTGTTGGCGATCGCCTTAACTAGCCTTGCTTCTCGATTTCTCAGCCGTCTTATCGCTCGATCTACAATATTTAAAATTATTTGACTCACAATTTTGAATTTTAGTTTATTGAAAGATCGAGATCATTGTAAGACAAAATTCACTCATTACTCATTACTTGTGAGCCTAAACAAATAACTAAATTCTTACCGTACCAGCACGACAGTCATTCAACCATAGCTGAACTCCTCGACCAATGATGCCATCAGTAGTTTCTCTTGGTGGTGCGGGAGGTTGATTTTGTTTAGAGTTGCCAAAGCGAGAAAACATCATTACTGTCTGCCAACCACTATCGGTTTTGGTCAAAAAGAGCCAATGATAAGTTTGAATATTGGCGATCTGATTATTTTTATACTGTCTTTCTAGAACCGTGAAAAACACCTGTTCTGGATCTTGTCCATCGATGGAACTATATTGAATTTGAGGCAAAGGTAAAGGCTCAAATTCTGCCTGGCTGGCGGTAATAATAAAGTTTCTAATCCCCGCTTCTCTGTTTGCTCTTTGAGTTCGTTGGATTACTCTATTGCTATATTGAGGCAAATCTTCGAGCAGTAACGCAGTTAGTTGCTCGATGTCTTCAGGACAACTAAACTCAGCCTGAGAAGATTTAGTTTCACTACTAACTGATTGTATTGGAACAAATATACATGCAATAGCTGCCAGAATATGCGATCGCCAAGTCATGGTGATTATTTACTCAATATAGTTTGATGATTTGTTTACGCTCATTGCCAACTGTCAAGCGATCGCTTTAAGATCAGGCAACTAAGCGAACAAACTTTTTCTTGCCAACCTGTAGCACTTTACCGATGAGATCTTCAGGGCGATCGAAAGCAAGATTAGCATCGTTCAGGCGATCGCCTTCTAAGCGAACCGCACCACCCTGAATTTGCCTTTTCCCTTCACCACCGCTTTTACACAAGCCGCTAGCACCCAAAATATAAAATAGCTTGGCAGGAAACTCTACTGCCGATAAAGAATACTCCGCAATATCTTCTCCTGTCGTATTTCCCCGAAGCACAATTTCTTCTGCCGTTTTCTGAGCTTTTAGCGCAGCATCTTGCCCGTGAAACTGAGAGGCAACTTCTATTGCCAGTAGTTTTTGTGATTCCCGAGGATTATCGGGTAAAGATTCCAAGTCAATATCAGTCAACAACTCAAAATAGTCATTTAATAAATTATCGGGAGTCTTTTCTAGTTTGGAATACATTGAAAGAGCATCTTCGCTCAATCCCACATAGTTACCCAAAGATTTTGACATTTTTTGTACCCCATCTGTTCCTAGCAAGATGGGCAGCAGTAAACCAAATTGAGGGGTTTTCTTAAAGTGACGCTGCAAATCTCGCCCGACAGCAATGTTAAATTTTTGATCGGTTCCGCCTAATTCCACATCCGCCTCTACTGCTACCGAATCGTAACCCTGCATCAAGGGATATAAAAACTCGTGGAGAAAAATTGGCTTTTCTTGTTTGTAGCGTTCGGCAAATCCTTCTTTTGCGAGCATTTGCCCGACTGTCATCGTCGCCAACAGTTCTTGAATTTTAGCTAAATCCAGCTCGCTCAACCATTCGGAATTGTAGCGGATCTCCAATCTACCAAGAGTCTCGAAATCTAGAATCGGACGAAGCTGGTCTAAATAGCTTTGAGCGTTAGCTTTTACTTCTTCTGAGGTCAACTGGCGTCGCACATCGGACTTTCCTGTCGGGTCGCCAATTTGTGCGGTAAAATCGCCAATAATGACAACTGCAGTATGCCCCGCATCTTGAAATGCCCGCAGTTTGCGAAAGGGAATACTATGACCGAGATGAATATCTGTTCCAGTGGGATCTATACCAAGTTTGATTCTCAAAGGTTTTTCGCTTTGATGAATACGCTGAATTAGATTTTCATTGCTGCTGTCTGAATCTTGGCGATCTGGAAAAATTTCGCTTGTTCCTCTTTGCAGCCAATCAAAGTTTTTACTTGAATCTGAAGACATTGCCAATTACCAATTTTAGAGCCGCGCATAAAACGCTCAGAATACCAAAGTAGCAAACTATCTCCACCAAATCTAGAAATTAATTTACGATTACCGAGTGACAAATAGCTCTATTTAAATCATAAATATAAAATAGCAAACGTAAATTGACGTAATTATATGCCCTCTGGTACAACCCACGATCGCATCACACTTTGGACGCTACCTTGGGTATCGAGCATTACCTATGGTGTGACTCGCAATGGAGATTTCACGCTTTTGCTTTCTGGTGGGTTTTTATTTAGCGGTTTGATGTTTGGTCCCGATTTAGATATTTATTCGCTTCAGTTCAGACGATGGGGAGTATTGCGCGTTATTTGGCTGCCATATCGCAAACTTTTCCATCATCGCTCTTTATTTTCCCACGGTCCGATCGTAGGTACCTGCATTAGAGTTCTCTACCTGTTTATTTTTGTTGCCTCAGTGGGAATTTTTACCGTAGCTTTAGCGCAACTACTCTTTGGTTTTAACTGGAATTGGCAAGATTTTGTCGAAAATCAGTTCGAGCTATTGACTAATCATCGCTACCGAGAAGCAGCTTGTTTATTTTTAGGTTTGGAATTAGGAGCAATGAGCCATAGCATAAGCGATTTAATCAGCTCTTTCTATCGCCAGCGCCGTAATAAAAAGCAGTCTAAAAAAACCAAGGTCAAAACCAAATAATCTTTACTTGACTATTGTTTGACCGCTGCAAAATAGTTTTAGCTTGCTAATTCAATACCTTGATAATGCTCAGACCAAATAAAGTCCAAGCAGAAAGAGAACCAACGGCAAACATCAAAGAACGGGCAATAGGTACATTGAGAATGTAGAAAACAGAGTACAAAAGACGAGCGATTAAAAAGGCGATCGCGGCAATTTTTGCCCAATCAGAGTCTACTCCCGCAGCATAAGCCATCAAGGCTGCCAGCCCATAAATAGCCAAAGCTTCAAAACCATTTTGGTGCGCCCAGGTTGCTCTTTTGGCATAGTCAGGTAAGCGATCAAACATTGCTCTGGGTGCAGACTGGTCATATCCACCTTGTAAACGCCCCCAAGCCACTACTAAAAAAGGTGCGTATGCTAAGATTACCGCTCCAGCCACAGAACCAAGCAGTATTACACTCACGGATAAATTCATATGTTCGATCTTTAACTTTGCTAGCTATTGGTTAACTTACTGTTCTCTAATCAAAATAAAACAAAGTGACTATTTTGCGTAGCTCTTCTGCTTCGGCGCAAGTCTTGAGCAATGTGTCACTGTCATGAAAAGCAAAGCAAATTAGCTGATCGCAACGAGCAATAATTTCTCTATTGCATAATGCGCTCGCTTCACCCAAAGACAAGGAATCGTTTTTTGAGTTTTCAATCAAGTGAATTACATTTGCCAGCTGTTCCCGTGATTCTCTTGGCTGGCGAGATAAACTCTGAGGTAAAATTACCGTCAATAGGTTAGAATCGGCTCGCATTGCACCTTTAATTGCTGCGGAGTTGGTTCCGATCGCTCCTGAAGTAAGTAGACGATTGCCCCCCAAAACTAGGGCATAGCTCATCATTTCAATTAGCTGCTGATGCATAATTGGTACATGACGGGAACCCAGTAAGGCAATTCTCTTGGAACCAGTTTGCTGAATAGCAGCTAGCTCTTGAGTCAATGTATCGAGACTTGGATCGCTTACAGTTACAGTATCTAATGGTTGTTGGCTCAATGAGTATACATTATCGATATTATTTTAACGCCAGCAATTGTAACAAAAGATTGTCTAAGTAGGTGAGGTGTTGTGGCAAAACTTTATCTTAAATCTAAGATTTGAGAGATGATTAACCATCCAATAACCAGATTTTCAACGTTTAAAAAAATTTATTTCCAATCTGATTAAATTTTTTATTTGGAAACTAGCTCTTTGTTCATCGCATCAATCACATTGTGCAAAGCTTCGATAAATACTCTTTCTGATTTAGAATTCAAAGCACTGAGCAAATAATTTCTACCACCTTGAGGCTGACACAGAAACTGTGCTACTTGATTCTTATTACTTTGACTCTTCATAAAATTAGCTTTAATTGGAAATGTTATTTATAGTTATTTGATTGGTTAAGATTATCTACTTTTCCCTGATCGCATTTCATCCGCAAAATAGCCGATTTAATCAATTCAATATGAATCATTCAACGCCTTACTGATTATAATAACCGTTCAAACCCAGAGCTTTGGCAACTTTATGAAAAATTGATTCGATCGATACAGAAGCCATAAAAATAATTATCGTCTTTTACTTACTTTTTATTACTTCAACAATATTACTGACTGAATTAAATTCTGTTTTACCACCACTTTACCTGTAGGTGACTTTTTACAGGTTGCTGTAGTTCTTTTTCCTCTAGCCATTCCATCGATTTATAAGTCCCAAAAATCTTGTCCCACCAATCTACTGCCAAACCAAAATTATAGTTCCACTGATTATACTTATGATGCACGTAGTGGACTGGCATTTTCAGCCAGAAGCATTTTGTGGGGCTTTCATGCTGCAGTTGATGAGCGTATGCCGAAAAAGCACCATACACTAAGCTACCTAAAACAAAACTGATTCCTACTTGTATGGAGATCAAAAAAGCAAAGAAGGTGATGGGCAACGCCATAGCGTAGTCTTTAAACTCTGGTAGAACTCCCTGCGCAAAATTTTCTTTATGGTGTTGGTAATGAGAAATAATATCTCTGCCAAAACGAGGATCTATATGCATTAAGCGATGTAGCCAGTATTCGGCAAAACTGGCGAAAATTAATCCTAATAGAAAAGAGCTAAGAATTAATAACATGGTTCTATTTCATATTCGAACAATCAACCGAGACTAAAAGATAGAATTACATTCTGCCTTCCAAAATCATAGGACAAAGTACTCAAAGTTGACATTTTTTACTCAATATAGATTTACTTGAATACTATACTTGTGACTAATCGAGCAAATGGCGATCGCATTTATTTATGGAAATCGAACTTAAACAAAGGCTTACAAATCACTTGAACTATGTTGCTCGAGAAAGAGATCCCTATCTTGCATCTGGAGGACATTTTTTTGTCAGAGAATACATTCGCGATTTCTTGGGGAAATATGGTGAAGTCACCAATCACGAATTTCCATTTCAGAATAGAATTCATCAAAATTTAGTTCTCGATCTTAACTTAGCAGGTAGCTCCAATCTGTTCCCTATTTTAATTGGCGCGCACTACGATGGCGTGCCAGGTACACCTGGAGCTGATGATAACGCTACAGGCGTGGCGGTGTTACTGGAATTGGCTAGAATTTTTGCGGCTAATCCACCCAAACATCCAGTGCGCTTAGTAGCATTCGATTTGGAAGAATGCGATCGCGCTGGTAGTTTTGCTTACGCTAAATATCTCAAGGCAAAAAAACAGAAATTGAGGTTGATGCTTTCTCTAGAAATGCTAGGCTACTGTATCTATGAACCTAATTCACAGTCTTATCCCGATATAATTAAGCCTTTTTATCCCAATACAGGCGATTTTATTGCTTTAGTTGGTAACTTAAGAGCATTTGGCGATCTCATACGTTTGAGCCGTCAAATAAAACAGCAGGGAACTCCTTGTGAAATTCTGCCCGATCCCACCAGTGGAACTTTAGTTCCCATCACAGGATTTAGCGATCATTATCCTTTTTGGCAACAAAAATACCGCGCCATTATGGTGACTGACACGGCAATGTTGCGTAATCCTCACTATCATAAGCCTAGCGACACATTAAAGACTTTAGACCTGGATTTTCTGACTGGGGTATGTAACAGCTTGGTTGCTGCTTTGCGGACTATTTAGCCAGCAGCTGTAAAAACGTTTATTACTTTACGCCTGGTGTGAATTAGCTTCGTTGAGAAATTATTAGTTCGTAGCTATTAGCTATTTGCTATTAGCTTTTAGCTTTTAAAGTTATTCAAGAAAACATCATTTATACTTTAGAGCTACGTAATTGCTTAGTTTAATAGCTATCCCGTAAGCTATTTAAATTCACACTAGGCGTACCTTATAAAACAAACGGCAATCGACCATTACTGATATCGGACGTAGTCATAAACGCTAATATACTGTGCGCCAGCAGCTTTCCAAGAATAATCGTATTCCATTCCTTGCTGAACTAACTGTTCGAATTCTTTGGGGAACTCGTAATACAAGCCAATCGCTCTTTCCATAGCCGATTCTAGAGCATAATTATCAGTCTGATAAAAAACATAGCCATTGCGTTTTTCAGGCGCGCGATCTTGGTCGTAGTCGCGATCAAATACCGTACTCAATAAACCACCTACACCACGAACAATAGGCACCGTACCGTACTTCAAGGCGATCAACTGAGTCAAACCACAGGGTTCAAATTTACTGGGAACGACAACCATGTCTACTCCAGCATAGATTAGGTGAGCTAGCTCTTCATTAAAACCAAGCTCTAGGTGCACATCGGGATTATCGTTGAGGAAATGCTTTTCATGCCAGAATCTGCTATTCACATCAGCAGAAGTAGCCGAACCGAGCAATACAAATTGAGCGTTACGGTTGAGAGCATAGTAGATAGCATGGTGTACTAAATTGACACCTTTTTGATCGTCCAGACGTCCGATATAAGCAATAATCGGTTTGTCGGAGTCCTGAAGTAAAAGTCTTTCTCTTAAGGCTTTTTTATTTTTGGCTTTTCCTTCAAGATTGTCGATACTATATTTGCTGGCGATTAGTTCGTCAGTTTCGGGATTCCAAAGATTATAGTCAACTCCATTGAGGATACCGCCAAATTTCTCTTGATGGATTTCTAAAGTGTGACCCAAACCATAGCCAACGTCGGTAAAGCGAGCTTCCCACGCATGATGGGGTGAAACTGTATTGACATAGTTGGAATAAACAATACCGCCCTTCATTAAATTAAGAGCAAAAGGATTAAAATTGTCCTGCAGGCGATCGTAGTGGAAGTAATACTCTGGGCGATTTAAACCAGTAGCCACCAGAATTTCGTTACCGCAGTTTCCCTGATGCCTAAAGTTGTGGATGGTATAGCAAACGCGCTGCCGTTCCATGCCGTAGTACTGATACATTTCGTATAGCATTACTGGAATCAAGCCTGTTTGCCAATCGTGGCAATGAATTATGTCGGGACGTTTATTGCTCTTGAGCAAAAATTCCATTGCTGCCTTGCTAAAAAAGGCAAATCGCATGGGATCGTCATCACCACCATAAACATATCCTCGGTCAAAAAATCTGTCTTGGCTCTTAGGTTGAATGAAAAAACATAGTCTGCCATGCACCCAGCCACAGAAAACATCGCACTTGATTTCGCCGCCATACCAAGGTACGCCTAGATCGCGATAGGCATCGTGCAAGCCCCATATGTGGTCGTATCTCATGCAGTCATACATGGGGAGAATTAGCTCGACGCAATGACCTCGATTTTCTAATTCCCTACTTAATCCATAAACTACATCTCCTAAACCGCCAGCTTTTATTACAGGAGCGCATTCGGAGGCAATTTGCACGATGTACATATATTAACCCTCGCTTAACAAAAATTTATATTTATCTATTTTTATTTAAGATTTTAGAACACAAAATCACTTTGCGCGGAT
>JBCDCO010000193.1:0-10850 GCA_039181635.1 Cyanobacteria bacterium P01_G01_bin.19
CCATAGCTGCTTTACCTGTCCTTTTACAGGCGCGATTGCTAATGTCGAATCGTTTGTCGAATCAATTTTTTCTTCGGTAATGAGCCATGCAACGCAAGAAACAATCAAAGGAAAGGTAGCAGTGATTTCAAAAACCTGACTGGCACTAAGATGCTCTAGCAGTAAGCCACTAAAATAAGCTGTTATTAGTCCTCCCAAAGCAGAAGCACCCCAAGATAGTGACTGTAGAGAACCTGATTGAGATAAAGATTCTTCTCTAGCTCTTTCTACAATCAAAGAGTCGACGATTACGTCGCTGATGGCAACAGAGAGTGATGTAAGCAGAATAACTATTGTCGCAGCTAAAGCACTATTAACTAATGTCGCTAAGGCGATCCAAGATATGCTGCCCAATAATCCTGATAAGATTAGGTAGGGTCGGCGACGATAGCCTAAAATGGGCAACCCATCAGACATAAAGCCAAACAAAGGTTTGATTACCCAAGGCAGAGAAGAAATACCTGTCAAAGCTGCAACCTCAGCAGGAGTCAAACCTAAATCGTCTTTGAGGAAAAAGCTAACTGCCAAACGAGCAAGCCCTAATATACCCTGTACAAAATAAACTGTAAGAATACCAAATAGCTCGGGAGATGGTTCATTATCAAATAAAATTTTTTCTTGAATAAATTTTTTCAAGCCTTTGAATTCAAAGGAATTAGAAATCATGTATTTTGTTAAAGTTTTATAACTATAGTTAATGATACGCAATCTTACTTACAAAAATCCTCTTCTTTTTGACTGAGTTTTTAAATAAATATGAAACTTTTACGCAAATCTCTTATTACTGTCGCTTTTTTGGCAATCGCGATCGCTTTTTTACTGACAAATTTCACTTATACTCCTGTTGCTCTGGCTCAAGATGATTCTCGACCTTACTATCGAGAAAAAGCAATCCACAATCCAGATGGCATCGGTAAATACTACATGAATCGAGAAATTGCTGGGGTAATGGGACATCAAGCGATGATGTGGTTATCAAGACCTAGTAGGGAGACAGAAGAACAGCCAGATAAGACAGTAGAACAGCTAGAGTTGGAAAATGATGATGTAGTAGCTGATATTGGTGCAGGAAGTGGCTATTTTAGCTTTCGTATTGCCAAGAATGTTCCTAAAGGTAAAGTTTATGCAGTAGATATTCAGCCTGAAATGCTAGATGCGATCGCATATTTAAAGCAAGAAAACAATATCGATAATGTCGAAACAATTTTGGGCAAGGAAGACAATCCCAATTTGCCAGGGGAGAGTATTGACTTGGCGTTTATGGTAGATGCCTACCATGAGTTTGCCTATCCCAGAGAAATGATGGAAGGAATTGTCAAAGCCTTGAAGCCAGGAGGTAGAGTCGTGTTGCTAGAATATCGCAAGGAAAATCCCATGATTATGATTAAACCCCTGCATAAAATGACTCAAAAGCAGGTCAAGAAAGAACTCAAAGCAGTAGGCTTAAAATGGCAAACTACCAAAGAATTTTTGCCAGAGCAGCATTTCTTAGTCTTCTCTAAACCTGTATAGTTTAAATTCGACCGTAGTTTGCACAAACCAAATCTCCTCAAACTTGGTTCTCAAATTGATGTAATCTAAAATTCAATATAGCCTCGCACTCGATTGAATAGCTAAACAATGCAGATAAGACGCAGAAATCCTAATCCAAAAATCAACACAGGGGAAGTAGAGTATCAGTCAAACATTCCTAATTCCGAACCAAATAACATATTGGAAGAAATTGTTTGGTACAAAGAAGTAGAGGTAGAAAAGATGCGCGATCGCCTGTCTCTTTTACAGCTACGCCAACAGGTACAAGATACCGAACCTCCCAAGGATTTTCTGGCGGCACTCCGTAACGGAAAAACCCAGCCTGCACTGATTGCAGAAGTCAAAAAAGCTTCTCCATCCAAGGGAATCATTAAAGAAGATTTCAATCCCGTTGCGATCGCCAAAGCTTACGAAAATGGCAGAGCGAGCTGTTTATCTGTTTTAACCGACCGCAAGTTCTTTCAAGGCAGTTTTGATAATTTGAGTTTGGTCAGACAAGAGGTGGATTTACCTCTACTTTGCAAGGAATTTATTATTTATCCTTACCAAATTTATTTTGCTCGTGCCAAGGGTGCAGATGCAGTACTGCTGATTGCCGCTATATTAGAGGACAAGGATTTAAATTACTTTGTTAAAATTGCCAAAGCTTTAGGAATGACTCCTTTAATTGAGGTACATACTCTGACGGAATTAGATCGGGTGTTGGCAGTTGACGGCGTAGAATTGATTGGCATTAATAACCGCAATTTAGAAGATTTTTCTGTCGATCTGGCTACTACTGGCGAGATTTTTGCTGCTAGAAAAGAAAAGCTAGAAGAACGAAATATTCTTGTTGTTAGCGAATCGGGTTTGCACGTTCGAGAGGATATTGAAACTGTCAGACAAGCTGGAGCAGAAGCTGTCTTAATCGGTGAGTCTTTGGTCAAGCAGGATAATATTGAAAAAGCGATCGACGATTTATTCTCTAATTGATATTTTCTAGTAATCTAGGCGTTAAAAATGCCAAACGTTTATTTATCTGTCTAATGTAAATAGCTAAGAAATTTTACTAAGCTGCGGTTGTGGATTGTTTCTACTCCAAACAACCTTAAAAAATTTGACTTTATTTTGCGATCAGAAGACTATATAAATAAAGGGAAAGTTTAAAACTTATTGTTGGATATGCTCAAACTCTTTAAGTGGCTTTTCCGATAAATTTATATGATTCAACTATTTAAATTAAATTATGTTCGATTTGAGTAATAACCGACCAGAAATAGCTCAACAAAAATGGCGATCGCAGTTGGATTGCTTTGTAAATGATTACGAATTGCAATTAGCAGCTTTAGCTTGGAAACTGAGACAGGAATGGCAAGAAAGTAAAGATATATTAGGCATAGATTTAAAACCAAAGCCTCATTTTGTTGCCTGTTCGTACCAAGATCTAGAAGTATTAAACAAAAATACTAAAGGTCAGCTGCAGGAAATACTAGGCATTGTTGATGGTCATGATTCGGATGCAGAAGTTGTGATCGTTGCTATTGGAGAGGGGCAGATAAAGCTGATTAATTTTAAGCCAGAATCAGCTCTATCTGAATGTTTTAATGCAGTAGATACCAGCGTAGATCGATTGATTGCTAATCTAGAACAAGCTTTAGAAAAATACATTGCTCCTCTAGAAAAATAAATCGATTTGCAAAATAACAGTATGTTACTTATTGATAGGTTATTGGGCATATTTTAGATATAAGAATAAATTTTATAATTCTCTATATTTTCTATGTCTGGCTATTATCATCACAATCAGTTAGCGATCGGACAACATTTTTCTTCTGTCAGTTTAGCTGTACCAGAGATAAAATTGCCCCAAAAAACATTTAACTCTCCTCTGTGGGCAATAAGTAGCCTGAGTTTATTTGTAATAACAGTTGCTTTAGGTATTTACGGTAAATGGAAATACAAACAGCTAATAAAAGCCATTCAATACGAGCAGATCAAAGTATCTAGTCTGGAAAAGAGATTGAATACGGCTTTGGCAACGATTCGACAATGGGAAGAAAATCCAGATTTGATAAATTCAAGAGATTGTAATTTAGACTATATTAGAATGCGGATGCAAGAGCCTGTATTTCGTAACGTCTTGGTAAATCAAGCAAAGGTTAAAGTCAAGCAGTTCGTTAGTACTGCTATGCGAATCAATCTCTCTCAAAATAGCGTTTCGGGCATCGCAAGTAAAAGCGGTTTTAATATCGACGAGACTTTTGACGTTACCTACGATCGAGACAGTCAAGGCAAAAGTATTCGTCGAGTACTTTTTCGCATTCAAGTAAAGCTAACAAAATTGCCTACACAAGCTACTTCCACAACTATCAATCAGATTGTAGAATGCGTAGAAATGTTTTTAAGCCCTACAGAAAGAAGAAAGGAATGGCAGTCAAATAGCAAACAATTTGACCGACGCAAAGACAATTGGCTACCGAGTATTCAAGGGCATATTGTCACTATGAGCTGGAATCAAAAAGCTAAGCCTACTCCTTTACTGTTGCTAGAACAACATAACGGTGGAGTCAATGTGAGTTTTCGCACCAAAGTTGCTCGTAGATACCGCACGTTTACCAGTAGAAATGGCTAATTAAAATCTACTACTATTGAAGTAATTAAATTCGTAGGTTTTTTAGGGTGACTTAAATGTTACAGTTCTTGTTGACATGGTTAGCCACAGCTGTTTCTTTAATAATTACAGCTTTTTTAGTTCCAGGTTTTGCGATCGCTAGTTTTTCTTCTGCTGTTTTGGGCGCGGCTGTATTGGGGCTAGTTAACGCAGTAGTCAAGCCAATACTAATTATATTCACCTTACCACTGACAGTTCTCACCCTGGGTTTATTTCTTTTAGTCGTAAATGCGATCGCTCTCGGTTTAGTCAGCTACCTCACTCCAGGATTTCTAGTCAGCGGATTTTTTCCCGCTTTATTTGGCTCGATAATTTTGACTTTTGTTTCTGGCTTTGTCAATCAAATTTTCTCGGCTATAGAATCCTCTGCTGACTGATACTATCTTTCAATCGATTGGTCGATCAACAAAAAAAACTGACTAGCAATCTAGTCAGCTTTTATGCTTGGGAACGCGCTTTAACTTAAAATCAAATTTTTGCTTTTACTGAAGAACCAATTTAACGTTGGCATTCTGTAAACCGCGCTGCTTAACTTCAGATAAAGTTTTATTGACAGCGTACTTTTGATTGATTGAGTTAATAAGCTCAGTTTGATTGTGCTTTTTAGCAACACCCCAAAGATCTGCAATTAGATCGAAAGTGCCATCGCTATTTTCTGACCAACCCAAATCGTATTCTCCTTCCAAAGTAGCGACGATATCGGCGCGAAGTCTTTGACCATTGTAACCACGAACATCAGCATTAGTCTGAACGTTGATACCAAGATCGCGAAGAGAATTAACTAGAATTGCTGAATCGCTGATTTTGGTGCGTAAAGTACTAAAGTGAGACATAAGATTTCCTCCAGTAGAAGAGAAGTAAACAACAACTTTAAAATTAATAACCGTTCTGAAAAACGGTTCGTTTAGAAAACTGTCAGCATTTGCTGACCTTACCTTTTGTGAATTAATCATGTTAGCTTAACTCACAAAAGAAAGCCTTTTAGAACTCCAGTCGCTGATACTCAGCAACGGATGCTGAAGCAGGTCTTGCCCTTTGTCCAGCCCAATCCCTTAGGGCTGTCACCTGCTCAGTCATTGTCCGAGACAGAGGTAGGGTAGCCTTTATTGCAGCGATAATATCTAGCTGCGTAAACTCCCTATCTTGAGCGAAAGCGTCATACATTGCAGCGACAATCGCCTGCTCTATTTCTGCCCCAGAAAAACCATCTGATACCTTGGTAAGCTGCTCCAGATCGAAACGACTTATATCCGAACGCCTCTTACCCAAATGTATCTCAAAAATATCTCTTCTCTCTGCAGAACTGGGCAAATCCACAAAGAATATTTCATCAAACCTTCCTTTTCTCAGAAATTCTCCTGGCAACCTTTCCACGCGATTAGCGGTAGCCATTACGAAAACGGGAGATTTCTTCTCTTGCATCCAGGTCAAGAAAGAACCAAATATGCGCCCTGACGTTCCGCCATCCGAATCACCCGAACCCGCTCCACCAGCGAAAGCTTTATCTAGCTCGTCTATAAATAAAATCGCTGGGGAAATAGATTCTGCCGTCTTCAGTGCGCTACGCAAGTTTGCTTCGGAGCGACCGACCGTAGAGCCATCGTACACTCTTCCCATATCCAAACGAAGTAAGGGAAGACCCCAGAGGCGTGATGTAGTCTTGGCAATCAGTGATTTACCGCACCCAGGAACACCAAGGATTAACATCCCCTTCGGTTGTGGCAGTCCATATTCTCTAGCTTTTTCAGTAAAAGCATCAGAACGTTGAGTCAACCATTTCTTAAGTTCCTCCAAACCACCCACAGAGTTGATCGTTGCATCTTCTTCAATGTACTCTAAGATTCCATTTCTACGGATCAACTGTTTCTTTTCAGAAAGGACAATATCTACTTCATCTCCCGTCAGCTTTCCTGCCTTGACCTGAGCTTTACGATAAACTTTCTCAGCCTCATCTTCGGTCAACCCCAGAGCCGCCTTGAGAAGCTTCTCTCTATCCTCAGTAGTAAGCCGCTTTGTTCTGCTCTTATCTAACCTTCTCGAAAGAACCTGATTTAATTCGGATAGATTGGGCAGTGGATAATCTAGCACCACAACCTCTTTCTCTAGCTCAATTGGAAGAACCTGCACTGGTGACATCAGGATTACTATCTTATCGGAGCCTTTAAAAGATGCGATCGCATCCCTTAACCATCTTGTAATAACGGGTCCTTCAATAAACGGATGCAAATCCTTAAAAATATAAATGCCACTCTCTTTCTGCCTAATAGTCCATTCAATAGCAGCCTCAGGAGATACTGTATTGTGCTGAGTAGATTGGCGAGACTGACCATACTCAACCATGCCTCGGGTCACAGTCCAAACAAAAATTCGCTTGTACTCAGCATTGTCTTTAGTAATCTTGTCTATTGCCTGCTCAGCTCTCTCTTCTTCTGGCGTAATCAAATAGATTAGAGGGTATTGAGCCTGTACCAGTATGTTTAGCTCTTCTTTCATGTTAATCGACCCTACTGAATTTTGGACTGCTAGGTTAAAACTTTTAGTGATGCCATTACGAGCAAACAGCTTTTAATCAACAAATTTTGCTCTAAAGGCAGGATAATAACTCTTCCTCACTCGACTCTCCAGAATCATCAGTGCAGTCTGCCGCAACCTTGAGTGGAATCTCGTCATCAATCACCGCAGTCTGCTTGGCCAAAGGCACCAGCTTACCGCCCTTTACAATGACCGCTGAACTACACTCTGGACAAAAGTGCACTTGGTGAGTCTGCCCATGCTGAGATGCCTGAATCTCATCCACTTTTTCTGGATACTGTATGTAAAAAGATATTGCCTTTTCAACAAGAGCAGACATAGATTCTACGTCAACTGCTGCCTTAATCTTCAATCTCCTATGCAGTTCTGGAGGTATATATAAAGTTACTTTCTGCTTGCTTTGCATATTACTAAGTTTAATAATTACCCGGGTATATATGTAATTTACCGAGCCAAAGATTTTCTGTCAAGATGGCAAAGCGTTATGACGGCATTATTGTAATATTGCTTAATAATCAGGAGTTTTTTACTGGCAATTTATAAGAGTACTAAGCTGCAGCACAATCCCATCTATACCTTTCACAACGGAGTTGTTAGATTGACTTGTCGGTTGATTGGTAATAATACTAAATACAAGAACTCCATACTCTGGATGATTTATGTAGCCTGATAATGCTTTAACACCCTTCAAAGTTCCCGTTTTAGCTCTTACGCTGCCTTCTGCAAGTGTATGGCGCAAACGATTTCTAAGAGTTCCACTAATACCAGCAACGGGAAGAGAAGCTAAAAAGACATCATTACCTCGGGCATGATACATGGCTCGTAAAGTTGATACTAAGGTTCTAGGGGTTGCTAGATTGTTACGAGATAATCCCGAACCATCTCTGAGCCGATAACCCTTGGCATCAATTCCTAAGTCGGTCAATTCTTGCTGAACCGATTGAGAACCTCCCAGGTAACTGAGCAAAACGCTGGCATATGCATTGTCGCTTTTCAGATTAGTTACCTTAATCCAATCAGTAATAGATGTAGAACGAATCTGACCGTTGAGATCGAGTTTTTGCAATGCTGCAGCCGTGACAAGTAATTTGACATTGGAAGCGGGCACCATATAAGAATCTGGATTGAGACTGTAAATGTTGGTTCCATCTAGCGATTGAACCAGGATTGCCCATTTCCCCTTATTCAATTCGGGACGTTGAATTATTTTATTGATAGATGGCTCTATTTGACTCGAACAAACACCCGAAGTATCCTCCTCTAATATCGGAAATGGAAGTTCTAGTGCATCTAATTTACTGTCTATACCTATAGAAATATCAGGAGATATTTCAGCAGATATTGGTGCAATTCTATAAAAGCTAAAAAAACTCAAAAAAATACCAAGAAAGGAAACATTTAGGGATAAACTATGGAGAAATTTCATAAATTACTTTTTAAGCTAAAAGGGTCGAAATTAGTATCGTTTGACGGTTGTCATACGCTCATAAAGCGTGAGATAAAGGGGAACCTGATATACAGGTTTTAAAAAATATTGTCTTATATTCAGCGATAATTACCACTCAAATAAAGCTATATAAAATAGTGATATCTAAGTCGAAGTTATGTAAAAAAAAACAAACTAAATTCAATCAAGCCAAGTAACTTTTAATAACACCAAGTACTTGAAGCTAAAACATTCCATCAAAGTTCTAATCGAAGTTTGCTTGATTCGTCAAGTCAAGTCAAGCGGAATTTGGGCACTTATCACACAAGCTTTAAAATTTCCTTGCAGTACCATATTATTTTTGACTTACAAATCTTGAATCCCAGACGTTAACGATCCAAAAGAAGCATGAGCAAGGCTAGAGTTTGCAAAGTTTTAGTAAAGATGCTTCATTTTAGGTTAAAGAATATATGTATTAGAATTTTAAATTGTATAAGTAATGAGTAAAAACGTGCTTTTTCCCTTTAAACAATAGATTTTTACTATGTGTATTGATTGCAAGGATAAAACCACTTATTTTTACAACGGCATATTCTATTAGCTAATAGGGCTCTCTTTTCTATATATATGACTATGAAAATATCAGCTAATGATTTATCTTATATTGCTTGCAAGGTCAAAAATATTCCTCGCAAGTTGAAGCGTGAGATATTTAAAATCCCCCCAATTCAGGCGATCAAAGAGCAGGCATATCAGAAAGCACTAGACAATCATGCTTGCTTTTTGCCGAAGCTTGATGCACAAGGAAAATCAATTGTAGAAAAATTAAGGCAGGAAGGAACCTGTATCATTCCGATAGAAGAATTAGAGTTGTCTTCTACTGAGAAGATGCTAAAAACTGCTTTTGATTTGGCTGATAAATTAAAAGACATTACTCCACAGACAAATAACAATTGTGGCTGCGAAATCGGCTCCGATCCTGAAGATCTACGAGAATTTTCAGAAATGTTGCTTTGGGCGTTAGAGCCAAAATTGCTAGACATAGTTGAAAACTATATTGGATTGCCAATCGTTTACCAGGGCTTTGCAATGCGCAAAAGTATTGTGGATGGTCAGTACTCTGGGGTACGAAGATGGCATATTGACTGGGAAGACCGTCGAATTATCAAAGTCATTATTTACTTGAATGATGTAGCTGAGGGTGGTGGAGCCTATAACTATATTTCTCGCTCTACTACCCCACAAGCAATCAAAAAATTAAATTATTACAATTTAGGCTATGTCTCAGATCAAGAAATGGCTAGTGCTGTCCCCAAGTCTAACTGGATAGACTGTCTTGCTCCTCAGGGAACCGTGGTAATAAGCGATACCAGTAGCGTTTTCCATCGCGCCCAACCACCAACCGTCCGCGAGCGTTATTCAATTACTTTTTGCTACACTTCAGCTAACCCTCAAGTGCTTTGGAATAGCAGGAAGATAACTCAGGAGCAGTGGAAATTTATTAACGAAAATACAAATCAAAGGCAAAAAAACTGTTTGTACAAAAAGAGACTGCAGGAATTCATCAAGAAATAAGTTTATTTTATTAAGCCAAGGAATAAGGCTTCAAGTTCTAGATCTTTCTAGATCTATTTTGAGATAAATTTTAGATAGCCACACTAATTGCCAAAAATATTGCAGAATAAGAGTAGAGAAATAATTTGATGCGACCAAAGCAGGGAGCCTTTAAAATTGCAGATCGGCAAACACCTCAGAACTGTATTTTTGGCACTCACTATTTGTGCGCTGCTAGGTTGTGAAAATGAAGCTAGAAGAGGCGGCGAAGATAAAATATCTGCTGAGACAGAGTCGTCAAACGTTAGAGCCGCAATTTCAGTCGATGTTGAAACTGCAAGTTTGAGTGATGTGTCCTTAAGTAGAGAATACAAAGGAATAACTCAACCTCAAAAAGAAGTAGCATGGCGATCGCAAACAGAAGGAATCTTGTTAGAATTATCGGCAGATTTGGGAGATGGAGTAGAACAAGGTCAGGTAATTGGCAAGTTAGACGACAGCCTGTTGGTAAGCGATCTAGCTGGAAGAATGGCAGAACTTTCTGTCTTGGAATCAGAACTAGCACAGGCAAATATACAGGTGAAAAATGCGCAAATAAGATTGGATGAAGCGCAGATTCAATTAGAACAAGCTGAAAGTGAAGCTAAGAGATATCAAAATTTAGCAGCCACTGGTATAATCCCCGAACAGCAAGCAGAATCATTTAAAACTACGGCAAAGATTGCTGGAAAAACTGTATTGACAGCGCAAGAGAGCATAAAACTAGAACAAAAAGCGGTAGCCATAATTGAAGGTAGAATTGCGACGCAACGTTCTGCCATCTCCGAATCACAGCAGCGTCAAACATACAGTCAGATAAGAGTACCGATTGACGGTACTGTGATTGCTAAACAAAGAGATCCTGGTAGTTTGGTTCGTGTAGGGGAAGAGATTATAACCGTTGGCGATCTTAGTAAAATTAAGCTGATCGTACCTATATCAGAGCTAGATTTGGGTGAGGTCAGAATAGGGCAAGAGGTGAGAGTCAGCCTAGACGCATTTCAAAATCAAAAGTTTGCAGGAAGAGTCAGCCGTATTTCGCCGACAACAAATTTGCAGTCTCGTCAAATACCAATA
>JBCDCO010000194.1:0-10725 GCA_039181635.1 Cyanobacteria bacterium P01_G01_bin.19
TTAAATTTTTGACTAATAATTTTCCAAAACAGGAACTTATACATTATAAATGGACTCAAAATCATTAGTAATCTTCCCGATCTAGATAATCTTTTCAATATGTTAAGTTTTAAATTAAACTTGCCTAAAATAAATAAAATATACTTACGTTTTACTAACGGTATGGTATTAGCGGGAATAGGATTGGCTTGTGGTTTAATTCCTGAAATATCCCTATCTAATTCATACCCCTCTTTCTCGATTCATGCTCTAGCGCAGCAAATTACCCCAGAAGAAACCGTTAACTATGCTAAGGCAGGATACGAAGTCGAATTATTAAGACGAGAAGTTTATCAAGAAATTAAAACTCTGATTTCCGAACCACCGCCCAACATAGTATGTGATCGCCAGGAAACTTTTCAAGACTTGGACTCTAATATTCGCCAAATTGCCGAACGCTATTGCAGTCAATCTCTGACAATAGTTCGCGAAAACAATTTGAGTATCGATCGCTTTAACGAATTAAAAAGCTATTACGACCGCCGAGATGAGTTCTATCAAGACGTACAGAATGCCTTGCTAAAACTACAAAATTAATCTTTAACTTTATATATCAACCAAAAGTCCTAACCAAAAGTAAAATACCACGGTTAGGACTTTTTATCTTGCTATTGAATTTATAATTTAGTGGAGCCGAGCAGAGTCGAACTGCTGTCCAGACCAGCTATTGACTTGTCCACTCGTTCACAGGTTTAGCTCCTTTAACCCTTGGAGCGGGGGTCACCAATTGTCCCTGGTGGCAGGATTCTTTGATAAAGTCTTATTCTTATGGTCTACCAAAGAAAACCAAAAGAAGCATCCGTTGGGGTTTTGTCCATAGCTCTTAACGGAGTCAAACTAAAGACGAGCAATTCTGAAAAGGTTTTTTTCTAGAATTAGGCAGCTACTGCCTGACGCTCAAATTTTACGATGTTGTTTGCATCTATATTTAAGTTTGAGTCTGATTAACGAGATGGTACTCACTCTCGACCTGAGTCACGGATTAGCTTTCACTAACCTGTCGAAACCTTTACGGCCCCATGATGTTTTAAACAACTAAAACTCAAACAATTAGTTTAGTGTGTTTGTATACCTGTATTGTAGCTAACTTTTTTTCTCCTGGCTCAAAAACCATCCTCAAACATTACAAAACATTGAGTAGTGTAATTATGACTAGAGTTGGGCTTGAGATTCGTTTTACACTTTTAAAATCCGATCTTTTAAATAAAATTCGAGTTTAGTATAAGAAATCTTATGTTTCCCATCAATCGCCCCCGTCGTTTGCGCGCCTCTAGTCAATTACGTCGTATGGTGCAAGAGACGGTAGTCACCGCTAACGATCTGATCTATCCTCTTTTTGCCGTACCAGGATCTTCCGTGGCGAATGAAGTTGTCTCCATGCCTGGAGTATATCAACTTTCGGTCGATAAAATTGTGGAAGAAGCCAAAGAAGTATACGACTTGGGAATTCCTGCTGTAATTCTGTTTGGCATACCTGAAGACAAGTATATAGAAGCGACTGGTGCTTGGCATGATTGTGGAATCGTGCAAAAAGCAGCTACTGCAATTAAAGAAGCCCTTCCAAATCTAGTAGTGATTGCCGATACTTGTCTTTGTGAATATACTACCCACGGACACTGTGGCTATTTGGAAACGGGAGATTTAACAGGTAGAGTACTCAACGATCCTACTCTAGAGCTGCTTAAGAAAACCGCAGTTTCTCAAGCAAAAGCGGGAGCAGATATAATTGCACCATCTGGCATGATGGATGGTTTTGTCAGTGCCATTAGAGAAGGTTTGGATGAAGCGGGATTCCCAGATATTCCCATTCTTTCCTATGCTGCTAAATATGCTTCTGCTTACTATGGTCCTTTCCGCGATGCGGCTGATTCTTCTCCTAGCTTTGGCGATCGCCGTACCTATCAAATGGACCCTGCAAACGGTACGGAAGCGATTAAAGAAATCGAGTTAGACATAGCTGAAGGTGCAGATATGCTGATGGTCAAACCTGCATTGGCATATATGGATATCATTTGGCGAGTTAAAGAAGCAACTAACCTACCTGTAGCGGCTTACAATGTCTCTGGAGAATATTCTATGGTCAAAGCTGCCGCACTCAATGGCTGGATTGACGAAAAGAAAGTCACCTTAGAAACCCTAACTGGCTTTAAACGCTCTGGCGCAGATTTAATTCTGACTTACCATGCCAAAGATGCAGTACGCTGGCTAAACGAGTAGTTAATTAACTGTTTTTGGGCATTAGTCTTCATACCAGCTCGATCGCCAAGCAGCTTGAGCTTGAGCTACAGCAAGCTCTTGTTTGGCATAATCGTATTTATTCTTTAGCCTGTTTATTTTGCTCATCAAGTCGCGAATTTGGCTTCTTTGAGTAATAAGCAACGAGTCACTAAACTCAATTTCACTCAAGCGCAGTCTTAATAGACTTATTTGAGTCAGGTTTTGCGATATTTGTCCTTTTTTACTCGGATTGGTATCGATAGACAAATGAAGAATGTTCGGAGCTTTGGGCAGTTTACGATTATTTCTACCACCTTTGCTGCCGTCTGTTTGCATTGCCACGTCAATTATTTTGGCAGGAATGCGATCGGGAATGATATCAGCATCCTGCAGACAGTTATTGACTTTTTTAGAAGTGCGATCAAGATTTTTCTTGATTTTCCGTTCGATTTGCTTTTGCCACAGCAATAAGTGTTGGGGATTGTCTAGCTCGATTTTTTCCTTGGGGGGAGCTAACGGTAAAATTTCTTCACTATCGGTTGAATCCTCGTTCTCTGCGCGATCAACATCCAAATCTTCATCTTCTTCTAGGCTTTCGATCGCAATTAGCTCGATATTGCCCAGTTCTGATTTTAGGGTTTCTAAATCGATTTCTGCCGATTCTAGATTATTTTCGGGTTCTGCAGACTCTGCTCGATTCTGTCGGGCATTTTTGACTTTGGTTTTGGGCAATTTTTTGATTATTTCCGCCATCAAGTTTAGTTCGTTTGGCTCTGGATCTAACTCCTGCTGCTCGATAATCGCTAGTAATTCTGGTTGGAGATCGATACCGACTTGTCTTAGGGTTTGCTGTAGATCTTGCTTTTGACTCAAGGACAAGTCGAGAAAAGAACGAGGGTAAAATTGAGTGCAAATTTGGTAACTAGCCAAGATTAGCTGCTGTTTGACCGAGTTACCTAATAAATCTAGATAGCTACTGTATTGATTTTTAAATTCAACCGCTGTCTCTGCTACGGCAGATTGAACTTTATCTAATTCTTGTTGGATCTGTTGAATCGATTTGGTCATCCTATGGTGTATTGAGTTAAAGCCTGAGAATATTCTTCTATGACTGCAATAGAATTGTTCGACTTTTACGAACCATTATCATATTCTATCTCCTTAGTTTTTGCTAATTGGCGATCGTCTAAGTCGATTCGCATCGATCTTTTGTTACCTGATGGCGATAGCGAAACATGTCGGTCAGTCTCGCGTCTACCCACCAACCCAAAAGGAACTCAGCTAATAAGCCGCCAGGAATTTCATAGGCGATCGCATCGGTCAACCGAGTCTGACCATTCTCCGTTACAAATTCATGACGATGCTGCCAAGATTTCATCGGTCCTTCTGTCTGTCGATCTACAAACAGGCGGTTGGGTTCGCACTCAGTATGAGTAGCAATCCAGCGTACGGGAATCCCTGCCAGAGAAAGTCTAAACTCGCTAATTGCTCCTACTCCCAAGCCACCTTCTCGACGGATTATTTTTACGGGTTGCCAAGGAGGAGTAAGCAGATCGAGAATATCTCGGCGTTCGTGAAACTGCCAAACTGTCTCGACTGGGGCATCAATTAAGCTGGAGTATTTAAAATTGAGCATTTCAGAGTTTTATTGATTCAAACTGTGATGAGAACATTTTTATCTTTGCACTTCACTGCTCTTAAAAGCTATACTCCAATCGGATTTATCAATAGTAACTAACTTTAGATAGCATGGTAGCGGTAGCAATTTTAGCAGCAGGGCGCGGCACCCGAATGAAGTCTGACTTGCCAAAAGTTTTGCATTTGGTTGCAGGGCGATCGCTAGTAGAGCGAGTACTTGATAGTTGCAGTCTGTTGGATCTGGACAAGCAGATTGTTATTGTGGGCTATCAGGGCGAAAAAGTCGAGCAAGCATTAAGCCATCGCCAGCAGGTTGAATTTGTCGAACAAAAAGAGCAGCTAGGCACTGGTCATGCCGTACAGCAGCTTGTTTCTAGTCTGCAAGGCTATGAGGGAGATCTCTTGGTTTTAAATGGCGATGCTCCCCTTTTACGTTCCGAAACTTTGCAAAAATTGGTAGAAACTCATCAAGCCAATCAAAACGATGCGACTTTGTTAACAGCAAATTTGCCCAATCCCCAGGGTTATGGCAGAGTCTTTTGCAATGGTGATAATTTAGTCAGCCACATTATTGAAGATCGCGACTGTAATTTAGCGCAAAAGCAAAATCGCCGAGTCAACGCAGGAATATACTGCTTTAATTGGCAAAAGCTAGCCGAATCACTCCCAAAACTCTCTACCAATAACGACCAGGCAGAGTACTATCTTACAGAGGTAGTCGATTACTTGGATCGGGTGATGGCGTTTGATGCAGAAGACTATCGCGAAACTAACGGCATCAACGATCGCCAGCAACTTTCTGCCGCTTACGATATTTTGCAAGCCAGAATCAAAGATGGTTGGATGAAAGCAGGAGTAACGATGATCGACTCCAATAGCATTACTATTGATGAGACTGTAGAACTCGAACCCGATGTTATTTTAGAACCTCAAACTCATTTGCGAGGCAAAACTAAGATTGCAGCGGGAAGTCGCATTGGTCCTGGTAGCCTGATCGAAGATAGTATTATCGGTAATAACGTTACCGTGGCATATTCGGTAGTTTTATGCTCTAAAATCGCTAACAACACTACAGTTGGTCCTTATGCCCATCTACGAGGAGAAGTCAATCTAGGCAAAGGCTGCCGAGTCGGTAACTTTGTCGAGATGAAGAAAAGCAGCATCGCCGACAATACCAAAGTCGCTCACTTATCATACATTGGCAATGCCACTTTAGAAGAAAACGTCAATATTGGTGCGGGTACGATTACCGCTAATTATGACGGCAAAAACAAACACCCCACAACCATCAAAAAAGGGACTAAAACAGGTTCAAACAGCGTTTTAGTTGCTCCAGTCACTTTAGGCGAAAACGTCACGGTTGCGGCGGGTTCTGTAGTCACTCAGAACGTAAGTGATAATGCGCTGGTAGTAGCGCGATCGCGTCAAAAAGAAATTCCTGAATGGCATCAATCTTAATTCTTACCGAGCTTTGAGCAAATTAGATATTGCTGGAGGTAAATCTACGCGGCTTCTTCGCTCGGGATCGATGCAAACATGGAAAGTTTTAGCTTCAATCGCCACCTTATCCAAGTTAGCCGCAGTAAATACTCGATAGTCGAGCGCAAAGTCACTGCTGCCAACTGAGTTTGCGCTCAAGTTTATCGTAATGCGATCGCTACAAAACAACGGGCGGAGAAAATCTATTTCTGCCCGAACAATCGGTAAGGCAATTTTTTTCTCTGCCAACATTTGCTTGAGATCGATTTTTCCCTCCGCTAAAAATTCTTCATAAGCTTCGTGGCAAAGTTCCATGCCTCTGGCGAAATACACTACTCCCGCTGCATCAGTATCCCCAAGGTAGATTCTTCTTGAATATTGAAACAACATTTTTAGTCGTACAAGGTTAGATTAGGACAAGCTTATTTATCTGCTCGAAAGTAATGGGTAATGAGTTTCGAAAGTAATGGGTAATGGGTAATGGGTAATGGGCATTCGTGACAAGTTAAGGTTGTGTGTTGTTTGTACCACAAGGGCATAACATCAATCGGTTTTTAGCTCTAAGCTCTAAGCTTTAAGCTATTGGCTTTTGAGACATTTTAAAGTTGACCTTCTTTTTAAAGCGATCGCCAGTTCAGATCTGAATTAATCTATATCTAGTGGTTGTGAATAAATAAAACACTAAATATGGTGCTTGACTCCATCTCATTTTTCTTAACTTGTCACGAATGGGTAATGAGTGTCACAACGTAACAGCCTGTTGTTTACTTACTGCTAATTACTTAAAGCTAGATAAAATCTAAACATTCTCAGCGATCGCTTATGAGGTAGGCTTGATCCCAATAATAGTTCGATGGCGAGGATCGCTAGCGACGGTAGTTTGATATTTAAAACCAACTTCCTGCATTGCCCCTTCTACATCAAAGGTATAGTAGTCGTCACTCCAAGGCTCGGTACTTTTCATTAAAGTAAACAACACTGGTGGCAAATTCTGGATAACTGGAGATGCGGGATTGTTATCGACGATTCCGATTACGCCTCCTGGCTTGAGAATACGCAGTACTTCTCTAAAAATATCTTTGGTTGCTTCTCGGGGTAATTCATGAATTAAAAACTGTAGCGTTACCAAATCCAGAGAATTGTCGGCAAAGTCGGTAGCTTCCCCCAAACCATGTACCCACTGAGATACTTCTTGCTCGGTATCGGCAGCTTTTGCTACTGCCAACATATAGGGAGATAAGTCCAATCCAACCGTATTGATGGCATTAGTTTGCCGCTCGCTAAAATATCGATGTAGTGCCAGAGTAGATATGCCGACAGAACAGCCTAAATCGAGAACGTTGTCAATTTCTGCAGGAATGTACTGTTCCAGCACTTGATAGAAACTGTGGCGCAGCCTTTTCTGTGCGTCTTGCCAGCTAATGTCTTCGTCTTTCCAAACTCGCAAAGCCATGGAATGTGTAGCCGATGCTGCTTCAAATGCTGCTTGCCAACAAAGATTCCCCTCATCGTAGGCATGGAAAGGCACTTGATAATAGTCGGGATAAACTAGATCGGGATTAGTTATAGAATTTAGCGTAGCCTGAATTCCAGACTGGGCTAGCTTTTGATAATTTTTGCGCCAGGGAATACCGTTTTTTTCCGCAGTTTTAATTAGTACCTGCCGCGCTTGCCCTTTCATGATGCTATATATCGGCTTGGTTTTAATCAGCAGATTTACCAAGCGAGAAAGCAGATCTTCTCCCGCCCAATCTGGTTTTAGTTTGTCTGTCGAAGGTGTCACGTTTTCTGATCGGGGTATTTATACTTAAGCAGCATTATATTAGTCTGCCTGGCTATTTATTCACTTTTTGTGCAATTTGAAACATAGAAAGATAAGACAATTCTAGGCGATCGCCATAATTTTGCTCTAAGACATTTTTTAACTGTTGTAAAAGAGTATCTCGTAGGGAGGAATCTAATCTGATATAAGGCGAAAGAGTGGTTAGAAGAGTGAGATAATCGTCAATCGTGTAATTTACCTGAGAGACGATCGCTTTAGTTATTAGGTTTTGATAGTACCCAGAATCGATTATTTCTCGTCCAAATTTGCTGATGTTTTGTTGATGGCGATCAATGTTTTCTTGTTGAGCTAATTCGGGGGTATATGCTTGATAAACTGGCACTAATTTAGCCAACACCCCGCTGCTTGGCTGGGGTGGAGTATTCCATAGCAAAATCAGATAACCGTTCTCTTTAAGGGCAGATGCTGTTTGTTTGCTTCTAATCTCAGGTGCAACCCAATGGAAAGAGGTAGTTGCTACAACTGCATCAAACTTATTGTCATCTAGTTGCCAATTTTCAAAGGTCGAGTTGTAAAATTCTACCTCACCATAATCGGCACATTTACGGCGAGCTACCTCACAAGCAGTTAAATTAGGCTCGACTGCAACCACTTTTAAACCTAGCTTAACTAATTCCACCGTAGCAATTCCTGGTCCCGAACCAATTTCTAATACTTCTTTGCCAGGCTCTAGGCGAGCTATCTTAGCTACCGCGTCGATCAGCTCGCTCGGATATCGCGGTCTGGTGCGATCGTAAGCATCGATAACTTTTCCATACCAAGTACTCTTATCTGCACAGGAGTAAATATTCTTCAATAAGCTCGATAACTCTCCTCTCCATTCTTGAGATTCGCTCATTTTCTAAGTTCTCAATTCGTTTTTAAAATTAGACAATTAACAATTTTAATAAAAGTTACACAAATTAATATTATCTGCTATATTTAGATACATAACTTAACAAAGTGATTTACAAAAGCACAGTTTAGCAAGGGCAATTCGGAGTTCAAATTAACTCAGGGCGGCGCTTCTGGATACATTAGACAGTTTATATGTTTAATTTCTATGTTTAATTACTAGGTTAATGATGCGAAATGGTTCTTAAAACGAACTGTCGAGCTGCGAAAGCAAACAATCTTCTACGGTGAGAAAAGCTTGAGTCACACCTGTTACTCTTGTATCTTCTTTCGATGTGCAAAGCTATACGCATCAGAATGCGGTTCGTGCTTCCTCACTCAAAATCAACTTCTCCTAATAAGCCCCAGTCTGGTAGCTGGGGTTTTTTATTGCCGAGCGATTGATTCAGGATTGTTAGTTCACTATTTGTTCGGATTTATCATCAATGCTTAGGCATTAACAGCAAAGCCATTATAGCGATTCATTGACTTTTCGATTCCTTCTTTCAGGCTCAACTCGATCGCCTTGACCGAAGTATATAAAACTTCGTCAATTACTTTGCTCTCTGCGGGGGCAAATTTACCTAAAACATGACTAACTGTTTCTTTTCCGTCATTCGATTTACCAATTCCAATTCTGAGGCGAGGAAAGTCTTTGCTGCCAAGGTGAGAAATTATTGACTTCATGCCATTATGTCCCCCTGCCGAGCCAGTGAAACGGATGCGGAGTCTGCCTACTGCCAAGTCCATATCATCATAAATTACCAACACCGATTTAGGACTTAGCTTGTACCAGTCCGTTACGGCTCTTACAGATTGACCCGAGCGATTCATATAGGTGAGGGGTTTCAATAGGCGAATTTTTTTTCCCCCCGTCGCCATACCTTCAGCAAATAAACCTTGAAAACGCTTGTTTTCTTTAAGGTTTAGCTGCCAAATTCTAGCTAGTTCATCAACTGCATCAAAGCCTATGTTGTGTCGCGTATTATCGTATTTCGGCTCGGGGTTTCCCAAGCCAACGATTAATTCAGGGATTATTAATGCTGTCGAATCAGTACTCACGGTCGATGTACGGTTAAAAAACAAAAGATAGGGTTATCATCTTAACCTGAAAGCCGAACTAATTCGATTGAAATAGAGTTTCTAAATATACCCTGGCACAGGCTCGATAGTTTGGAGACGATTCTGTATTTTGTCCGCCATTATTTTGGAGCAGAAACAAGGATAGAGCGGCAGCAAAGACGCGATCTTGATCCCAGTTGGGGTGAGTCTCTAGATAATTTTTTAATGATAAATGGAGTTCTTCAGGTATTTCTGCCAGGATGCTTACATTAGAGTTCATGGTTGCTTAAACGCTCCTAATATTTTGATAATTCAGTTTTTTTAGGGACTTAAAATCATGGCTGCTCTCAAATATACGAAACCATAGGGACCTTAACGATTAAAAAGCCTCGCTTGTAAAGTTTAAAATAACAGATTGCTTTACATTGTGACTTCCCAATGATTAATATATCGTCCCAAAATGAATGTGAAGTCAAATGTTTATCCAGTAATGAATAAATGGCTTATGAGACTTATTGTCATCTGATAAGGGGGCTGTTTGTCAATGTTACAAAGTGTCAACCAAAGTCTTAAATCATTAGTTGGTCTACGAGCTTAAGAGGGTTTGAGCCGTTTTTTTGTTACACAACTTCAAAAAACTCGGTTAATAAATCATTAACAACGGGTAAATTTAACAATCCACCGTTTGAGACTCAACACTCGATTGCTGCGTTTTTACCTGTGGAAAAAACTGGGTAAAATGTGGAAAATCTCAAATAGTTATGTGGAAACTAAGGGGAATTTATGAGTTATATTGGCAGGTTAAAATAAGAAATAATAATTTTTCCTTGACAGAAAAAAACAGTAAGGAAATACTATATCTCGATTATGAATGATTATGCCACCAAGACTCTGATAAAGAGCTAATTTGAGCTGATTCGGCTGGAGACATTTTTTTCAGGTGACTTAAAACTAAATTCATTCTGCCAAGCGATCGCAGTTTGTCTTGATGGCGCAATAGAAAATCCCAGTAAAAGAAATTAAACGGACAGGCATCATCTCCCAAGCGATCACTTTTCTTATATTTACATTTCTTACAATAGTCACTCATTTTATTAATGTAGTTAGCCGAAGCAGCATAGGGTTTGGATGCCAAAATTCCCCCATCGGCGAACTGTCCCATCCCAATCACGTTTGTCTGCATTACCCAGTCATAAGCATCGATAAAGGCACTGTGAAACCAGTCCTCGATCGCCTGGGGGGAAATACCAGCAATTAGGGCAAAATTGCTCAAAACCATCAGCCGTTGGATGTGATGTCCGTATGCCGTTTCTTCTACTTGAGTTAGGGTTTGTCGCAAGCAATTCATGTCTGTTTTTTCCGCATTCCAAAAAAATTCTGGTAGAGGGCGATCGTGTCCAAACCAGTTGCGATCGCCATATGCTTCATCTTGAAGATAATAAATACCATGCATATATTCTCGCCACCCCATTACCTGACGGATAAAACCCTCGACGCTGTTTAGAGGTATTTCTTGCTGATAGTATGCCGTTTCGATCGCATCAATTACTTCCATCGGTTCGAGCAAACCCAAA
>JBCDCO010000195.1:0-10631 GCA_039181635.1 Cyanobacteria bacterium P01_G01_bin.19
AGCATTACATTCCATGTGAATCAGGCACTATTTTGTATAGCAATTGTAAGATATCTTCAAACTATTTAAAATTACTTGTAAAAAGATTTTAGAAGCTAAAAACTAAGATCTTATTTTGTTTACACTCAAAATTCGCCTGATGCTTAGAGATAAAAATGTAATTTAGATTACGTTGCAATAACATTAGTAAGATTTTCTTAAAGAAAAGTTGAATAAAACTATTTTATTTGAGCGGAAACTTTGTAGTATATTGATGCTTGTTGAAATTAAACCAATTCGATACTTGGCTAAATTTACGTGCGAGAAATTTAGAAACGTTTCTTATTTCTGATTACTAGTTCTTTCTCACGACTAAAAATAATGACTACCGAAAATTCTAATGACAGCAATGTGCTGCAAATTAGTGCTGTCAATAATAATGAACCTATAATAATAGGTTCGATAAATGACGACGAACTAATAGGTGATTCAGGCAGCAATTTTATTGCTGATAACGATCTTTTTGACAGCAGTATTGAAGATAACGATCGCCTTGAAGGTAGAGGTGGTGACGATTTTCTGTTTGCTTCTGGAGGAGATGACACCTTGATTGGTGGTACGGGCAATGATTCTCTATTTGGCGGGGAGGGTAATGATGTTGCTATTTTTGTAGGGAATGATTCAGAATATCGGCTTACTATTACAGATCCTTGGTTGGGAATATCTACAGTTGAAAGCTTAACCGATCCAGATGAAGGCATAGATCGTTTAAGTGGAATTGAAACTATTCGCTTTGGTGATGAAGAAATTTCAATGGATGATATGCCTATAGAAGAAGAACCAGTAGATGAAACTCCTGTCGATGAAACCCCAGAAGATGAAGAACCAGTAGATGAAACTCCCGTCGATGAAACCCTAGAAGAAGAAGAACCAGTAGATGAAACCCTAGAAGAAGAAGAACCAGTAGATGAAACTCCAAAAGACGAAACCCCAGAAGAAAGTGTGGGGTCAGTTGGTTCGATAGATGTATTTGTATCTTCTCCTAGCAGTATAGTTGCTGATGGTACGGATGTCGTTACGGTAACCTATACCAACACTGGAGACACAGACGCGATCGCGCCATTGTTGAGTCTAGAAGCAGAAGGAGCGTTGTTACGCCCTAATGACGAAACAGAATTCAGCGAGACGCAAATTCAGTTTTTAGGTATCAGTAATGAAGGACAGGCGGGAGTTTTAGCCTCTGGAGAAACCAATAGCTTTACCGTTGAGTTTCAGGTGGATGGAACAACAGAAGAAGGAATTAACTTTAGCGTTAGTTCCATCGATAATGACGAAGAAATTGACTGGGAATCTTTAAGAGAAAGTTCTCGACCAGATTTTATCGAACTCGAAGCTTGGAACGAGATATACGATAATTTCCTCACCGAAGTAGGTACTACCGCAGGAGACTATCAACAGCTTTTAGTTGACAATGCTAATTATCTCAGTGACTTAGGAGATTATGAAGCAGATGCAGACGATTTGCTAGCGTTTGAATTTCAACAAGCCAGCGACTATCAGGCGATTTCTCAACGTAATAGTTTGGGTTCGTTTGGTCGGGGTCGTACTTTCATCGGCGATATCGAATTGAGTGTCGATGATGAGGGTAATGTGGCGATCGATAATACTGGCACTAGCCGTAGTTTTACCCTACTAGCTGACGGTACTTATCAAGGACAGCCTGGTGATTTTGCTACTCTCAGTTTGGATGAGGGGGTTTATACTCTGACCGAACCAGACGGTACGGCTACCGTATTCGATAGTGAAGGCAAAATTGACTTTATTGAAGATACTAATGGCAATCTTCTCGATGCTGAATATACAGACGAGCAACTTACCAGCCTGAGCGATTCTTTTGGTAATAGCTTGAACTTTGAATACAACACTGACAGCAGAATTGTTACTGTCACCGACTCCGATGGTAGAGTCACAAACTATGAGTACGATCAGACAGGAGAACTATTAACTGCCGTAACAGATGAGGCGGGAACAACTACCTATACTTACGATGGAGTAGCCTTGGCATCCATCAGCGATCCTAATGGTACGACTATTGAATTTACCTATGATGATCGCGGTAGATTAACCCAGCAAAGCGTATCTGGGGAGGGAACAGCTACAGAAGTTCTTAACTATAGCTACGGTGAAGCAGGAGAAGTTACCGTAACAGATGCTTTGGGTAATGAAACCGAACTGTTACTAAACGAAAACGGTCAAGTAGGTCAACTTACCGATGCTAATGGTCGCCTGATTAACTTTAGCTACGATGCTCAAGGTAATCTAACCCAAATAGTTGCTCCAGAGAACAACACCACTTTATTTGGTTACGACGGTCGCGGCAATTTAACTTCTCAAGTCGATGCAGAAGGAAATCAAACTAACTTTACCTACGAAGAAAACTTTAATCAGTTAACAGGCTTCACCAATCCTTTGGGTAACGGTATTGATTATGATTACGACGAGTCTGGCAACCTGACTACCATTACCTATGAAGATGGCAGTACCGAAACCTTTAGCTATGATGCCAATGGCGATGTAACTATTTCCGTCAACCGTCGCGGACAGGAAATACTCTACAGCTATAACGATCGCGGTCAGATTGTCAGTCAAATCAATCCCGATGCAGAAGTCCCGATTGAGTATACCTATGACGCACAGGGCAACTTAGATACAGTAACAGATGGCAACGGTACAATTGACCTTGATTATGACGACAGCGATCGCCTGATTAAAATTACTTATCCTAATGACAGGTTTTTGGAGTATACCTATGACGAAGGCGATCGTCGTACCAGTCTGACAGATCAAGATGGAAATACGGTTAACTATACCTACGATGATGCGGGACGCTTGGCTAGTTTAACTGATGGTGATGATAATCTCATTGTCTCCTATCAGTATGATGAAGTAGGTCGTTTAGCGCGGGAAGAAAAAGGCAACGGTACTTATACAGAATACAGTTACGACCTAGCTGGACAACTGCTGAGTATTGAAAACTATGCTCCCGATGATACGCTTAATTCTAGTTCTGTCTATACCTACGATAGTTTGGGACGACAAACTAGCCTCACTTCTTTAGATGGAACGTGGACTTATGGCTACGATGCCACTGGTCAACTAACAAGTGCTGACTTTGTTTCAACTAATCCAGAAATTCCCGACCAAAACCTGACTTACGAATATGACGCTGCGGGAAATCGGATTACTACTACTGAAAATGGCGAAAGCGTTGACTACACTACTAACAATCTCAATCAGTACACCGATGTTGATGGTTTTGAATATCAGTATGACGATGACGGTAATTTAGTTTCCCAGACTACTGATGAAGGAACTTTTCTTTATGGTTACAACAGCGAGAATCAGATAGTTAGCGTCACTTCTCCTGATAGTACTGCAACTACCTATGAATACGATCCTTTTGGCAACCGTATTGCTAGCGTGGTCGATGGAGAAAGAACCGAGTATTTAATCGATCCTTTTGGTTTTGGCGATGTAGTTGCAGAGTATGACGGAAATGGTAACTTAACCGCTTCCTATACTCACGGTTTGGGACTTGAAAGTATTACTAATCCTGAAGCTAGTTACTACTATGACTTCAATGCCACTGGTTCGACTTTAGGTTTGACCGATGCTGATGGTGAAGTAGTTAATAGCTACTTCTACGATCCTTTTGGTGATGACATTAACGAAACCAAAACTGTAGCTAATCCGTTCGAGTTTGTCGGTGAGTATGGCGTAACCGAAGAAGCTAATGGACTCGATTTTATGCGAGCTAGATTTTATGACAGCGGTACTGGTAGATTTATTTCTCCCGATCCGATTGGGTTGAACGGAAGAGACACGAATTTATATCGGTACGTCTCTAACAAGCCATCTGAATCCAACGATCCAAAAGGAACTACAGCCCCTCTAGCAGCAGCAGGAGCGATTACTGGTGGAATTATCGGCGCAGCTACATACATATTTACTACTACGATACGCCCATCAAAAGACTTTAGTTTGGGTGGTTTTTTTGGTTCTGTAACTTCTGGAGCTATTTATGGAGGAGTTATAGGAGCAACAGGAGGCGTTAGTTTATTTGGAAGTGGTCTTCTTGGAGGGAGCGCTCTAGGAGGATTATCAAACTCAGCGGGACAATTGGTTGAAAACTCAATACAAATTTATAGAGATGATGAGATAGATTTTACTAGAGCAAATGTTGTCGATAGTATAGGTTCTAAAGCTTTAGAAGGTTTGTTTACAGGATGGTTTCCTACTAAGCTTTTAAAAATAAATGCAGGAAATTTTATTAAACCTAGATATCCTTATTGGGGAGGTGGCTATCCAGGTCTAATAAGTACACTAAGAGGGAATGAATATGGTCAAGTACTTTATTCAACTTTGGGACTTGGCGCATTAGGAAATACTTTTGCGGAGCTAGTCGATGAAAGTTATGATGTTTTCGATCCTCTTACAAACTCTATAACCAATTTAATCAATGACGCATCGATAGCTATATTTGGAAAACCTTTATTTCAAGCACGCTCAAAAGGTGAACCTCACCTAACCACCTTTGACGGTGTTGGTTATGATTTTCAGGGTGCGGGGGATTTTACCTTAGTCGAATCCGTTGATGGCGATCTAGATGTTCAAGTACGCTACGTGCAGATTGATGACAATGTGACGGTAGCTTCTGCTGTAGCTACTGAGGTTGACGGACAGAATGTAGTTATCGATTCAGAAGGAATTGAATTTGTCGAAGATCCTAATGACCCAGATAATCTTATTCCCAGAGTATTCCGCAGTGGTGGTGGTAGTAATGAAGCAACCGTAACTATCGACGGGGAAGAGGTGGAAATTGCTAGTGGTGGCAGTATCGAAGTTGGCAATAGTCGCATCTTCCGTAGCAGTGGCGAGGAATATACTATTGTTTATGCTGGGGAAAATGGCGTACTTGAAGATGGTGACGATCAGTTAGTTGTTAACTACCTCCGTCCAGGTACTATTAATATTGTCGATGTTTACTTGGGAGATGAACAACAGGGGCAGATTTCAGGATTATTAGGCAATCTTAACGGCAACCCTGATGATGACATTGCCCTACCCGATGGAACAGTATTACCTCGTCCGTTAGAATTCGATCAACTCTACGGTGAATATCGAGATGCCTATCGCGTAACTAGTATCGAAGAGTCTTTATTTACCTATGAAGACGGACAAAACCCCGATACTTTCTTCAACCCGAATTTCCCAGAAGCATTGATAACCTATGACACCTTACCACCAGATTTAAGAGCTAAAGGTGATGCAGCAGCATTAGAAGCGGGTTACGAACCTGGAACATTTGAATTTGAATCGGTAGCCTTTGACTTTGCTATCACCTGCGATCCTGCTTTCTTGGAAGGACGAGAAACCGATCCTGAAGCAGATGGTGTTGATATTGTTGATGATGATGATAGTGTAGTCGTTGAAGAAGGTACAGCCTCTATTTCGGGTATTAAGTTCAACGACCTTAACGGTAATGGCGTGCGCGACTCCGATTTAGTACAAGGTGCAAATCCTGATGTCATATTCACTATTGATGTATCAGGTAGTACTGATAATGATTTTGTTGGAACTTCCGTTGGCGATGTCAATAACGACAATAATCCCGATAGTATCTTAGATGCCGAACTTGCTGGATTTATCGCCCTTAACGAACAACTGATCGAAGATGGTCTGGGAGATACAGCAAATGTAGGGATAGTGGTCTTTGGCAGCAGTGGGATACAGGTTGACCTAGATCCTTCAACCGAAGGATTACAGCTTACAACTACATCCAATGCCGACAATAACAGCAATGGCATTCTTGATGTAGAGGAAGTGTTGCGGACTATAGAATCAGGTGCTTTTAATGCAAGCACTGGTACTAATTTTAATGATGCTTTAGCAGCCAGCGAGCAAAGCTTTATCGACCTAGAAACTGAACCTGGAGACGGCAACTTAATTTTTCTCTCTGATGGAAATGGTTCTGGTAGTTTTGAAGATGAAGTTCAACGACTAAACGAACTAGGAGTCAATATATCTGCCTTTGGTGTTGGCGAAAATGCAGCATTAAACGATCTCCAAATCATAGATCCAGGTCGCGAACCAGAAGATCAAATATTTACGTCGACCGATCAACTTTTAGCCAATTTTGGTGGTATTTCTCAAAGCGAAGATGGCGAAGAATCTGAAAGTTTAATAGAACCAGGTTTAGAAGGAATTACGATTTATCTCGACCTGAATGATAATGGCGAATTAGATGACAACGAACCTTCACAAGTTACTGACGAAAATGGAGAGTATTCCTTTACAGAATTAGAGGCAGGTACTTATGTCGTCCGTGAGGTATTGCCTGATGATTCTACTCAAACCGCACCTGAAGATGGTCAATTTACTATTGAGCTTGAAGAGGGTCAGATAGTCGAAAATACTGACTTTGGTAACACTGGGGTTGATTCTTCAACAGATGATTCCGAAAGTTTATCTATTCAGATAGAAACATTCTCTCCCGATCTCAATACTCCCACCATCGAACCTTTGATAGTTGAGATTAACGATGATGTTGAATATTCAGAAGCAACTACCAATTCTATTGTGGGTGTCAATATTGATTTTGATTTTGGCGTTGAAAATGGAACTATTCTTTTTGAGGTTGATGAAAGTGCTGGTTCTGGAGTTGCTGATAGCGTTGAGTTCAATGGTTGGGTTTTCACTGATGTTTCTGATGAAATACCAGCTATTGAAAATGTAACTATTGACGAATCTACTAATACATTTGGATTAGAAGCTGAAGACATATCTTTTACAGAAAATACCATTGAAGTAAATGGAGAAGGTTTACCTTTCAGCCCTGGACTAAGTACGCTGTTGAACGTCGAGTTTGCTAATGTATAACTACAAGACTAGAATTAATTAAAAGCTTTAAAAGCCGATCGCCCTACCTAAAAAGCGATCGGCTTCTTTGATAATTGCTGGCACTTCTGTTTATTGTCTGAGAACAGCTAAAGTGCGATCACCATTACGCCCACACCCAATATAAATTACAAATACAGATACTTCTCGCTAAATAAGTTTAGATCGTAATTTCGCAGCTAAGATCGCCAGCTTTTTGGGAAAAACGCAGATTCTCCTTGTAGTCTACGGGGCAATCAATCACGGAAGGGACATCATCAGCTAGAGCCTTTTGCAAAGTAGGAATCAGATCGGCAGCCGATTCGACTCGATAGCCTTTCAAGCCCATACTCTCGGCAAATTTAACAAAGTCGGGATTAGTAAAATCGATATAGGTAGAGTGTCCGAACTGATTGATTTGCTTCCACTCAATCAAGCCATAACCATTATCGTTGAAGATCAAAGTCACAAATGGAGTTTTCTCGCGCAAGGCAGTTTCTAACTCCTGACAATTCATCATAAAGCCACCATCTCCTGTAACTGCCACTACTTTGCGATCGGGATGTACTAATTTCGCCGCCATTGCCCCAGGGATAGCGATACCCATTGCTGCAAATCCATTAGAAATAATACAGGTGTTGGGACAGTCAGAGTGATAATGACGTGCCATCCACATTTTATGCGCGCCCACGTCAGAGATAACCACGTCTTCGGGAGACATTACCTGACGCAGATCGTAGATAATTTTTTGCGGCTTGATGGGAAAGCCATCATCATTGGCATATTTTTCGTAGTCTTCTTTAATTTGGTTGCGGAGACTAACTGCTGAAGGAGTTTCTTTCCCAGAGCGATCGCATCTTTTGACAATATCCTGGAGAGAATCGGAAATATCGCCACAAACTTCTACAAAGGGTATGTAGCTGCTGTCAATTTCAGATCTTGTTTCATCAATGTGAATGATTTTTTTATCTTTTTCGGGATTCCATTTTTTGGGGGAATATTCGACCAAATCATAGCCGATCGCAATTACCAAATCTGCTTCGTCAAAAGCACAGCTAATTAAGTCTCGTTGTTGCAGCCCTACCGTCCACAAAGAAAGTGGGTGAGTGTAGGGAATTGCGCCCTTACCCATAAAAGTGTTAGCGACGGGAATATTTAACTGAGTGGCAAATTCGGTGAGAGCTTCACTAGCTTGACCGCGAATTACGCCGTTTCCTGCCAAAATGAGAGGGTTCTTAGCTTTGGAAATAGCAGCAGCCGCAGCATTGAGACTGCGGGTAGAAGCATAAGTTTTCTCGCGATTGTCTTGGCTTAGGGGTTTGCTATCCAGGGGCATAGCAGCAATATTTTCAGGAATATCAATGTGTACTGCACCAGGCTTTTCGGCTTGAGCGACTTTGAAAGCGCGACGCACGACTTCGGTAGTGTTGTCAGGGCGAACGATCTGGGCGTTCCACTTGGTGATCGGGGCAAACAGGGCGACTAAATCTAGATACTGATGGGATTCGATGTGCATTCTGTCTGTGCCGACTTGCCCAGTAATTGCTACCAAAGGCGCGCCGTCAAGATTAGCATCGGCTACTCCTGTCATGAGATTAGTCGCGCCAGGACCAAGAGTAGATAAACAAACTCCTGCTTTACCCGTTAAGCGTCCGTAAACGTCTGCCATAAAAGCAGCACCCTGTTCGTGACGGGTGGTAATAAATCGAATCGGCGATTGTTTTAAAGCTTCTAGGATATGGAGATTTTCTTCTCCTGGTAAGCCAAATACATATTCTACGCCTTCATTTTCTAAACATTGAACTAAAACTTCTGCTACATTCAATTCGCCCATGATGCCAAAATTCTCTAACTTGTCGCTAATATAGTTTTCCTATTATTACCAGACTATAGCGATTATGGCTTCAATTTGGATCTAGATTAAGACTATTGTCAATTTTTGAAGAGTATATTTCTCAAGTCTCGATAAATATCTATCTGGAGTATGACGGCACTTTGCAAAATTAAATTCCAGAAAGTTTTTAGAATATGAAAAAGCTAAAAGCTAAAAGCTACAAACTAATAACCTTTCAACAAAGCTAATTCACACCAAGTGTTACTTATACCGCACCAAATTTACTCGATAGCGTTGCTTTTTAGTAATAGAAACTTCTCCCACCTCTAATCTTCCTTTACCCCGCATAGCGATTAGATCTCCTGCTTTAACGTTATGACTAGACTGAGTTACTTCCTTCCAGTTGACTCTGACATCGTTACTAGCGATCGCATTAGCCATTTTGCTGCGAGACATGCCAAAACCAGCAGAGGCGATCGCATCCAAGCGCATAGAAGCTTCTACTGTAGTAATTTCTTTCTTTTTGGGGGGACGAATTTTTAGTTCGCTTATATCTATCTGTTGAGTTTTTACCGCTACAGATCGCACCTGAGTTAGGGAAGTAGTCAAAAACTCTACCATTTCGGGAACGACAATCGCTTGTGCGCCTCTTTCACCCAAAACTATGATGTCTCCTACTTTATCTCGGACAATACCCGTACCCAAAATCGAACCTAAAAAATCTCGATGGGTAGCCGAGTCAAAGAGGAAGTTACCTGCAATATCTAAAACCGCCAAGTCTACCTGAGATTCATCCATGGGAATATCAGGACGAGATAAACCAACCCGCTGTCTTTCTGCTTGTGGATAGCCACCCCAGGGCAAGGTTTCAATTTCGGTAAGATTCTGAAAAATTTCTTGTACTTCTGCCAGCACTGGGGGAGATAGAAAATCTGTAACGACTATCTCCCAATTTTTGATCGCTCTTTCTGCTTGGTTGATAACACGGGTAATCTCTTCTTTATTTTCTACTCGCTTCAGTAAATTTTCTCTTGGCAGCATTTAAAATTTATACTTCATTTTTATTTACATAATAGTCGATCGCTGTAGACACTAGGAATTAAGGTCTATTTTTCTATTTTGGGGCATAAAAAAATTTTTTGATCATTACAAGCTTGGTTCTAAAAGCTTTTTGGGTATGTTATGCCAAGCTTGATACTTTGATGGCTACGTAATTATAACTAAAGGTGTATTGCCAATTTTGTGAGAGGACTCTAAGATGTGGACACTATTAAGCCCTAATTTATATTTTTTATCTAATTAATTAAATCCTATAAGGAAATAAAAATTTATTCGTGTCATGATTAAAAAATCTAGCACCAAGTTTATAGCTATTTCTAGTCTTGCTGGTACATTTAATGTTGTGGTGAATTTAGTAGCAATTCCTAATATTTTAGCTTCTTCCGATGCTGATTACAGCTTTACCGTTATTGCCGACTGGCAAGATTGCCAGCAAATAAATCGCGAATATCAAGCGGTTTATGCTTTTGAAACCAAGAATTTTCACATTAATATTTGCCAGAAAGATAATACTTATTTTTATTCTGGACAATCTAAACAACGCGAACGTAGTTCGATTTTTATTCCTGCTTATCCAGTAGACAACGATAATGGCAGCAGTTTTCGCGCCGATAATGGTAATGTATCTTACCTGGTGGTTTTACCCTTCTTGGATTCGGATAGTTTGGATTCCTCTGTCTCTAGACCATCAGAGGCAATTTTAACTATCAAACGCAATAACAAATTGGTTGCAATCGAATCATCTTTAAACAAGTATTGTCATCCATCCGACTCGAATATTGTTTGGGATACCATCGAACTAGAACCAGAAAACTCAAACCAT
>JBCDCO010000196.1:0-10599 GCA_039181635.1 Cyanobacteria bacterium P01_G01_bin.19
ACCAGCCATCAGATTTGGTTGTCCAAAACTTGGATGTGCCCGAAAATGCTCAACCTGGAGACACGGTTACAGTTGAGTATGAAATCTTTAATCAAGGTGGAAAAAGTGCAGAGTTATTTGCAGCAGGTTTTTATCTCTTTGATGATGAGTACTTAGCCAATAACGACAGTCTAGACTACCAAGATGTACCAGAAGTATTCTTTTCACAGGGTAGCGCGGCTTCTTCTGTGTTGAGTCTCGAACCTGGTGAAGGTACTGGCATCATCTCAGAAGAAATCACTATTCCCGAAACCTGGGAAGGATATTCTCCTGATGCCAATTATTATCTAGGGGTCGAAGCTGACGTTTTTGATGATATCGATGAAGGCGATGAAGCTAACAATAGCTTGCGCGAACTAGGTGAAGACTATAGTGCGATCAAAATTACGCAAGCAGATTTAGTTGTCCAAAACTTGGATGTGCCAGAAAATGCTCAACCTGGAGACACAGTCATAGTTGAGTATGAAATCTATAACCAAGGCGGGCAAAGTGCTGACTTATTTGCAGCAGGTTTTTATCTCTTTGATGATGAGTACCTAGCCAATAACGACAGTCTAGACTACCAAGATGTACCAGAAGTATTCTTTTCACAGGGTAGCGCGGCTTCTTCTGTGTTGAGTCTTGAGCCTGGTGAAGGTACTGGCATCATCTCAGAAGAGATAACTATTCCCGAAACCTGGGAAGGATATTCTCCTGATGCCAATTATTATCTAGGGGTCGAAGCTGACGTTTTTGATGACATCGATGAAGGCGATGAAGCTAACAACAGCTTGCGCGAACTAGGTAAAGACTATAGTGCGATCGAAATCACGGAAGCAGATTTGCAAACCGTTAGTTTTGATGTCGATCCAGAGACTATTAAAACAGGCGAAGATTTCACCGTTGAGTACGAGATTACCAATGCAGGTACTGAAGCTGCTGACTTGTTTGGTGCTGGTTTCTTCATCTTTGACGAAGACTATTTAAACAATCACGATGCACTAGATATTGCGGATGCACCCATGGTTTATCCTTTGGTTGGTGATGTTAAAGACGCCATCATCAGTCTAGAACCTGGTGAAAGCACTGGTGTTGTTAGTACAGAACTAACTATGCCCGAAAATTGGGAAGGTTTTGCTGCTGGTAGTGGAAATTATTACATCGGTTTTGCTGCTGATGTTTACGATGACATCTCTGAATCCAATGAAATGAATAACAGTCTTGTTGGATCGGGCATTGATTACCTAGCAGTAATGATCGATGTAGGTGCTACAGAACTCTAAAAACACAAGTATTGTAAGAGCAAAAATATATGACAAAAAACTGACGAAATTACAAATTATCCAAAAAAACCCTTTATTATCTCGAACTCAGATTATGGCTGAGTTTTTTTTTGCCAAAAATTAAAGCAGTACTATGGAAAATAAGCTCAGACTACCGAATCGAAAAAATTAATGGATCAAAATTTTTTATCGGATGTAATTAACTCTCAACCATATCCCCTATTGTTTGTCACTGTTAGCGGCGCGCATCTTTATGGTTTCCCCTCCCCAGATTCAGATTACGATCTTAGAGGAATTCACGTGCTGCCTCTGGGCAAAGTAATTGGTTTATATCCAGCCAGAGAAACTATTGAATTAACAGAGATAGAGTCTGGTTTAAAAATAGATTTAGTGACTCACGAGCTAAAAAAGTTTTTTAATCTACTGCTCAAAAATAATGGCTATGTTTTAGAGCAGCTATATTCGCCTTTAATCTTAAAAACTACCCCAGAACATAGAAGATTAAAAGAAATTGCTGTTGGCTGTATTACCCGCCACCACTATCATCATTATCGAGGATTTGCGCGAAATCAGTGGGATTTATTGATTAAAGAAGATGTTTATCGAATAAAACGACTACTTTATATCTACCGAGTATTGCTTACAGGTATTTATTTAATGAATACAGGAAAAGTCGAAGCTAATTTAGTAAATTTGAATCAAGAATTTAAACTTCCCTATCTTGACGAATTAATTGTTCAAAAGCGATCGGGAACGGAAAAAATGGTTTTTAACATAGATAACTTTGAATACCATCGTCAAGAATATCAAAGACTGCAAGGTGAACTAGAATCAGCTTTCGATCGCAGTCAGCTGCCCGATCTACCTTCGGCAAAGCCAGAACTTAACAGTCTGCTCATAGAAATCAGAAGTTTAGGAACTGTAGTCCGATAATCACTATTGAGCCAAAATAAAGCTAGTTAGGGCAGTTCGCAGTTTTAACAATTTTTGCCGAGCTATCAATCCGACAATTAACTAGCCAATTCTGCCGCTAATATAGTCTTCGGTTTGTTTGTTGAGTGGTTTATTAAAGACATCTCTAGTACGACCGAATTCGATTAACTCTCCCAAATACATAAACGCAGTATGGTCGGAGATACGAGCCGCTTGCTGCATGCTGTGAGTCACAATTATGATGGTCACTTTATCTTTGAGCTGATCCATAAGCTCTTCGATACTTGCTGTAGCAATTGGATCTAAAGCTGATGTAGGCTCGTCAAATAAGACTATTTCAGGATCGGCGACCAAAGCACGAGCAATACAAAGACGCTGCTGTTGACCTCCAGAAAGATTGTAAGCCGACTCGTTGAGACGATCTTTCACCTCATCCCACAATGCCGAACTCCGCAATGCATCTTCAACTTTTTCATCCATCAACCGACGATTTCTTTCTCCTCTCACCCGCAAGCCGTATGCGACGTTTTCATAAATTGATTTGGGAAAAGGATTTGGTCTTTGAAAAACCATGCTAATTCTCATCCTCACTTCGATAGGGTCAATTTTACGTCCGAGAATATTGGTTTCTTTATCCAACCAAATCGAACCCTCATAACGATTTCCTGGATAAAGATCGTGCATTCGATTGAAGCAACGCAGAAAAGTCGTCTTACCGCAGCCAGAGGGACCAATCAGTGCAGTTACACTATGCTCTGGAACAGCCATATTGATTCCTTTAAGAGCGTGAAAGGAGCCGTAATAAAAGTCAAGATCGGCAACCTCTGCCTTGGGAATGGAAATGATTTGCTCGTGTGAATTGTCTATTACCATTTGATGTCTTTACGTAGTTGATAGCGAAGAAAAATTGCGATCGCGTTAATCCCCAGAGTCATGAAAATCAATACCGTACCAGCAGCAGCAGCATTAATCTCAAAAGCAGCTTGGGGTCGAGATACCCAGTTAAACATTTGAATGGGCATTACTGTAAAAGGAGCCTGCAGCCATTCAAAAGAAACAAAGGGAAATTCATCTCTAATAGGCGACTTGGGCAAGAACGCAATAAAGGTTAGGGCGCCAATGGTAATAATTGGGGCAGTTTGACCGATCGCTCTAGATAAGCCGATAATTACTCCCGTCAAAATACTGCCAAAAGAGCAAGGTAGTATGACGTTTCTGGTAGTTTGCCATTTACTCGCACCCAATGCAGAAGAAGCTTCGCGCAGGCTATTGGGGATGGCGCGGATTGCCTCTCTTGTAGTAACAATTACTACGGGTAAGATCAATAAAGCTAGGGTCAAACCTGCAGAAAGGATACTCTGTCCCAGGCGTAATTTGTAGACAAATAAGCCCAAAGCCAAAAGACCATAGATGATTGACGGAACCCCAGCCAGATTGGTCACATTAATTTCAATTAAGTCTGCCAACCAGTTTTTTTTCGCATATTCTTCTAGGTATACCCCTGAAGCCACTCCCAAGGGAATTGCCGCAAATGCCGTTACGAGCATAACCAACAGCGTACCCACCCAAGCAGAAAGGATTCCCGCTCTAGCAGCGCGACGGCTGGGAAAAGAAGTAAAAAATTCTGGAGTTATTCTTTCTGCACCTTGAATTGCCATTTTGAGGGTCAAGGTTAAAAGAATCAAGGTGGCAGTAGTAATTACCACAACGCCAATTATGGCAAAGATATTATTAATTAACTTGCGGCGATTAATATCAGCCCGCATTTTTTTTAGATCTGATTGAGACATTTACGTCAAAAGATAAATTAATTAAGCACACACCCTAATAAATCTCGCGGTATTTTTTCGCCAGAAAGTGACCGATAAAATTTAAGAACAAAGTCATTAAAACCAAAGTCAACCCTGCTGCAAAGATCGTTTGATATGCCAGACTACCATGAGGTAAATCTCCCAAGCTTACCTGCGCGATATAGGATGTAATGGTTGCAGCCTGATCGAAAGGATTAAAGGTTAAGTTAGGTCTTAAGCCTGCGGCGATCGCCACGATCATTGTCTCCCCTACAGCGCGAGAAGTGCCCAAAATGTAGGAGGAACTGATACCAGAAATTGCGGCGGGAAAAACTACTTTAATTGCAGTTTGCAATTTGGTAGCACCCATGGCATAAGAGCCTTCTTTCAACCCTACAGGCACCGCACTCATAGCATCTTCGCTAATCGAGCTAACAAAGGGAATTACCATCAAACCCATCACCAAACCTGCCGATAAAATGTTGAATCCTGGTAGTTTGGGGAAGAAATTTTGCAAGAAGGGGGTTACATACAGTAGAGCAAAATAGCCATAAACGACAGTAGGAATGGCAGCCAATAATTCTAAAGCAGGTTTGGCGATTTCCCTGACTGTCTTGCTGGCAAATTCACTCAGGTAAATCGCCGCAATTGTTCCCAAAGGGATGGCAACAGCTAACGCTACACCCGCGCTGACAAAAGTACCCGACAGCAGAGGCAAAATGCCATATTGAGGATTGATAAATAGGGGAGTCCACTTTGTTCCTGTCAAGAAGTCCCAAATTGGAACCTGCTGGAAAAATGAAAAGGATTCTGAGATAAGAATATATAGAATAGCTACCGTGGTGGCTACCGAAGAGAAAGCAGCCAAAAATAAGACAATTTCAATAACTTTCTCCCCTATCTGTCGCCCCAGCTTGGGTTTATAGGAATATCTACTAGATCTCGATTTTAAAGTCGTTTGAGCCATAAAATAAGGTATGGGCATAGAAAATCTATGCCCTAATAAATTAGTAACTTTTCTGGAAAGCTAGGCTTTGTCTAACATGCTAAAGACATAAATAGCCTAGTCTATCTAGTATTTTCAGCCTTTACTTAGCAGCGGTAGTGCCAGTTTCTCCGTTTTCAAAACGAGCAATTCCTTCTTCGTATTCTTCAGGAGTTAAAGGTACAGAACCAACTTCTGGTACTAATCCTTCAGCGTTTGTTAGGTAGAAGTTAACAAATTCAGCTACTTCAGGCTTTTCTGCTGCTTCAGCGTTAACGTAGATGTAGACGGGACGAGATAGGGGCCGATAGGAACCATTACGTACGGTTTCCACGGAAGGAGCCACCGCACCTTCGCCATTGTCGATCGCGATCGCCTTGAGCTGATCTTGGTTTTCTTCATAATAAGAGTAGCCAAAATAGCCTAGAGCGTTAGGATCGCTGGATACGCCTTGTACCAACACATTATCGTCTTCACTAGGGGTATAGTCAGTACGGCTCGCACCTTCATCACCATTGATTTTATCGGTAAAGCCGTCAAAGGTACCAGAGTCAGCACCAGGACCAAAAAGAGAAAATTCAGCATCGGGCCATTCTGGGTTTACTTGACTCCAGTTAGTGATTTCTCCTTCAGATTCGGGACCCCAAATTGCGCTTAGCTCTTCTACAGTCATACTGTCGATGGGGTTTTCTGGGTTAGCTACTACGGTGATTGCATCAAAAGCTACGGGAATTTCAATATACTCAACGCCAGACGCCTCGCACATTGCCATTTCTTCTTCTTTGATCTGACGAGAAGCATTGGAAATGTCTGTGCGAACGGCTGCATCACCAGAACAGAATTTCTTAAATCCGCCACCAGTACCCGATACACCTACAGTTACCTGAGTTGCACCCTGTTTTTCAATTTGGTATTCTTCAGCTACAGCTTCAGTAATAGGATACACGGTACTAGAACCGTCAATTTTAATAAGAGCACCGTCCTGAGATTTAACCGCAGATACTGCTAAAGCAGAGAATGTAGCAGTAACAGCCAGAATGCCAGCAGTCCTTAATTTATAATTCATCTATTTTGATATTGGAGTTAATACTTGAATTAGACGTAATTTTTCCGAGGCTCAATGCCACCTACGAAATAATACTGGGATACAATTAGCACCAAGTAAAAAGAAGGTTAAGGTCTGATTATAAAAATGTAAATTTTCTGATAATTAGAAAATATCGCTTATATTGGCTTAAATTAGAGCAAAATCCAACCTGCAGTCCAAATCTATTTAACCTTTATATCTAACTATCAAATTTAAAACAAGATGAATTTAGTTCTTTACAGCAAACCAGGATGTCATCTCTGCGAGGGATTGGCAGAAAAGCTAGCTTTGGTTAAGGCAATTTCTTTTGAACTAGAAATACGAGACATTACTACTCGCGAGGATTGGTTTACGGCATATCAATATGAAGTACCAGTACTTTGTCAAAAGTTACCCGATCGCGAAAAAATCTTGCCTCGTCTATCTCCCAGAGCTTCTGCAACCAAGTTAGAGGAAATGCTACAGAAAAATTTAATATTTGGCAGCTAAAAATTACTCAGAATATAGTAGGTACTCGTTCCCCTATCTTGAAGATTTTTATGATGAAGCTGCGTGAATTATTAGCCAAAGTCAATCTTGCTCAACCCGAACATTCTGCCTTAGAGTTAGAAGTGAATCGAGTGTGTACTAATTCTCATGGATGCCAACCAGGAGATTTATTTATTGGCATGCCAGGAACTCGAGTAGATGGAGGAGAATTTTGGCAGAGTGCTGTTGGGCAAGGAGCGATCGCGGCGGTGGTAACTCCGCAAGCGGCTGCTAAAAAACCACCGACAAAAGAAGCTTGTGTAATTCAAACAAAGGACACAGTTTCTATTTCTAGCGCGATCGCCGCAGCATTTCACGACTATCCTGCCAGTAAACTCAGTACCATCGGCGTAACTGGTACCAATGGCAAGACTACCACGAGTCATCTGATCGAATATTTTTTACATCAAGCAGGTCAATCTGCAGCTTTGTTTGGCACTCTCTATACTCGTTGGCAGGGATATAGCAAAATTGCCACCCACACTACTCCATTTGCCGTAGAGTTGCAGTCTCAGCTAGCCGATGCTGTTGAGGCGGGCAACCAATTTGCCGTCATGGAAGTAAGCTCTCATGCTTTAGCCCAAGGTAGAGTTAAAGGTTGCGATTTTGAAGTGAGTGTCTTTACCAACCTCACTCAAGATCATCTCGACTATCACAAGGACATGGAAGACTATTTCCAAGCCAAAGCACTATTGTTTAGTGAGGAATATCTCAAGGGAAAAGCCATCATTAATTTAGATGATTCTTATGGTCAAAGGTTGATTGCCAGTCTAGATCGAGCCAAAGTTTGGACCTATAGCGTTAATGATTCCCAAGCAGATCTATACACCAGCAATCTTAATTATCAACCAGCAGGAGTCAGCGGTACATTGCACTCGCCCGTCGGAGAAATCGAGTTTAATTCTCCCTTAGTCGGTCAATTCAATCTAGCCAACTTGTTGGCGGCAGTGGGAACTGCCCTGTATTTGGGTATCGATCTAACCACAATTGCCTCTTGCCTGAGCAACTTTGCAGGGGTTCCAGGCAGAATGGAACGAGTTCAGCTCAATCCCCAACAAGATATCAGCGTGATTGTAGATTATGCCCATACTCCTGATAGCTTAAAAAATCTGCTCGAAGCTGCTCGCCCTTTTATTAAAGGTAGAGCGATCTGCGTTTTTGGCTGCGGAGGCGATCGCGATCGCACCAAGCGACCTTTGATGGGCAAAATTGCGGCAGAATTAGCCGATGTCGCCGTGGTTACGTCAGATAATCCTCGTACCGAAAATCCCGAACAAATTTTGCAGGATGTAGTGGCAGGAATCCCCGATACCGTTAAGCCAATTGTAATCGGCGATCGGGCAAAAGCGATCGCCACAGCGATTGCCGAGGCGCGTTCGGGAGACGGTATCTTAATTGCTGGCAAAGGTCATGAAGACTATCAGATTCTCGGCACAGAAAAAATTCATTTTGACGATCGCGAGCAAGCGCGCTTGGCTTTGGGCGATCGCTTAAAACAGTTAGATACCTAAAGCTTGCCGTTAATTATTTAGCGGGCTTCTTTCCCTGCTCTTTCGTTTACGTAGGGTTTACTGAGTAAGTTAAAGCTTAATATTTACAAGCTTTTTAAGCACTATTAAAATTTCGGAGTGTGAGGTTTTTAAGTTGATTTAGGAAATTTTCTTGCACATAACAAGATACATAACCTGATTTTCTAAAAGCTAAGAGCTAAAAGCTTTTGAGCAGACACACTATCAATTCTAAGTTTTTCAGTAAACCCTACTTAAAAAAAGCCTTGGGAGCAAAATTGAGATTGAATAAATCCCAGAAATTAACTTCATAAGAAGTAGACTGAACTCCCCGATCGTTATATTCAGTTTTATTTCCCTGTAGCTGGGGGTTAAGAATGGCAGCCACAACGTCTTGCGCTACATTTTTGGAGTTAACGGTGCGGTCTAGAGTAAATAGCACTTTACTGCATTTCGTACCTGCTGTAGTAGCACAGATAGCGGGTAAACCTTCATTGATTTGCGTCCCGACAAAGCTGATTTGAGAAATATCGTAGCCACCAGTGGAATAGCCTTCTAATTTTGCGGTTACATCATCGCAAAGTTCTTGAGGGCTAGATAGGGTTTTGTTTGCCAGAGCGTCTTGTTTCCAGTTGAAAATGGGTAAAGTTTTCTCACCATCAGGGCTTTGGGCAACAGTACTGGGAACCCCATTGTTTGTTTGACAGGCAAAATTGAACTGAGGGGTATCAGAAGAGTTGGCGATCGCAGGAGAAGCTGATAGTGAAATAGCGCCTGTTACCAATAATGTAGGAATATATTTAGCTTTCATTGTGAGTAAGAGAGTCTTCCAGGTTGTGAAATTTGACCACTAATTTTGTATATTCTGATGTATACCTTTTGTATATATACTCCAAGATCTTAAAATATATGCAGGATTATTTCTCTTAAGAGGATATTGAGAGTTGGGGAAATAAACTATCGAAAATCTAGAAGATATTTAGCTTGTAGTATTGCTTTCAGACATCAAAATCATTCTATGGGCAGTATAAAAAATATACTTTGCTGTCGTAAATCTTTAAGCTAATAAAACAATAACTTCATATAACTTTCATATTGCTCGGTTTTTTGAATTAGAAACTTGAATTAACTAAACTTGTAGAGACAATCTAGAGCATTGATGTTTTTACAAATCAGAACGCATGACTACAAATATTTTAGAAGTACGCAATGTTCGAGCAGGCTATATTAAAGGTCTGAATATACTACAAGGAATTGATTTTCGCGTTGCTCCAGGAGAATTAGTCGCCGTAATTGGTCCAAATGGTGCGGGTAAATCTACTTTAGCTAAAACTATATTTGGCTTGCTTTCGCCCAATGAGGGTGAAATTATTTTTAAGGGGAAAAATATTGCAGGACTCAAATCAGATAAAATCGTTCGATTAGGCATGGGCTATGTACCTCAGATAACTAATGTATTTGCCTCTTTATCTGTAGACGAAAATTTGGAAATGGGAGCATTTATTCGTTCTGGCTCGCTAAAGTCTCTCAAAGATGGCATCTATACTATGTTCCCTCAGTTAAGTTCTCGACGTCGCCAAAAAGCAGGAACTTTATCGGGAGGAGAAAGACAAATGCTGGCGATGGGCAAGGCTTTGATGTTAGAACCAGATTTATTACTTTTGGACGAGCCTTCTGCCGCTTTATCGCCAATTTTGGTCAGTTCCGTATTTGAGCAAGTACGAACTATTAATCAAAGGGGGACGGCGATCGTTCTAGTCGAGCAAAATGCCAAAAAAGCTCTAGCTATGGCAGATAGAGGTTACGTGCTGGAAAATGGCAAAGATCGCTTTGAAGGGGCAGGCATAGATCTGTTGAACGATCCCAAAGTCGGTGAATTGTATTTGGGCGCAGCTTTTAAATCTCATTAGTCTCTAGCAGTGAGTCGCTCGATGCGAAAAAAACACTTATTGAGTTTGCGCATAGATTAAATTATCATTATGTACGTAGCGTAATAAAAATTTATATATTTTTATACCGCTGCTCGGAGATAGAAGATAGTTCCCAGGTATCATAGATGATGGCATATAGATTTTAGCCACATTTTTATAAATCTGACTTTTGGTAAACTTTTAGGAGAAAAAATGGATTTTATAACAAACCTCTTTGGCAGCATCGATTTTACTGTAATTTTTCAGCTACTTTGCGTGGCTCTTATTATGATTTCTGGTCCCGTAGTAATATTTTTGCTGGCTCTACGTGGCGGCGATCTCTAAACAAAAGCTCGATTATCTTTGCCAACTGCTCTTCTAGTTAATTTAAATTTAGGGGAGTATGTTTATTATGATACTTATTTTGAATACAGCCGCAGGAGCAGTTCTCTAGTTCGCTCTGTAATGCTTGCCCAATCCTCAGCGGCGATCGCCTGTTGGGGGAATAAATTGCTAGAAATTCCGACAGCGATCGCCCCAGCATCAATCATACTCCT
>JBCDCO010000197.1:0-10562 GCA_039181635.1 Cyanobacteria bacterium P01_G01_bin.19
GAAACCATCAACCAGGAATGTATTCCCCCGCGGGCGATCTTATCTCTAACAATTGCATTTTCGTAAAGATAAGGATTGTCTGCCACATTTTCGATCGCCAGGGTGGATTTTTGAGCTTGAGCGGCAACAAATAGAGGATTTTCAGCAATTGACCATGTTTGACCGAGCAAAGTACTCATAAACAGGGGTTTTACCTCGTATTCGATTGATACTTCGCTATCGTTAGGATTGAGAGGATAAAGGATACAACGACAGTTAGGAAATAGTTTGCCCAACTCTCTTACGGTAGTTTTGAGTATTTCCTGAGGGTCTAGGGAACCGCGTTGAGCAGATGCTATTTGGTTGATTAATGATTCTTTTCTTTTGGCTGTGGCGATCGCTTTGTAAGCTTTTAGTAGTTTGTATTGACCAGACTGCAAATATGTAACCAAACGCTGGGCAAAAATTCCTAGATCTACGGATTGAGCGGTAAGCAAAGATTTACTGCCTATTTCACGCCTCAGTTTAAATAGCTCTCTAGTCCTTTGCGTCTTTTCTCTTAATTCTGGGCGATAGTTTGCTATCGTCCCCAACAACCAGTCTGCCGCGCTATAAGCTACACTGCGATCTAAGCTCCAGATACCTTCGAATCGTTCTCCTTCTTCCACCTCCTGGAAGTCTGAGATTGACTGTTTCTCTCTAACTGCAAAACAGGCTGAGTAGTGCAATCCAATTACAACTAAGTATCTTTCTCCAGCTATAGTATCGCTGGGTTTGGTAGGGATGGTTGCGTAATTATAATTTTCAACCGCAAAACTAGACTCTGTTTCGGGCACGCTCAAAACGTACACGTGATAGCTCTTCTGAGCCATCTGCTGAAAACGCTTTTCTTGCTTCTTAAACAACCGCTCCTGCTGAAAGTTAGCAATTACTATTGTTTGATCTGCATCCGACAGCACTAGATCCTGCATCGCTCTTGCCAATGCTGTTAAAGATGATTTGAAGTATATTTGGGGGCGAAGACTATTGTATTCTACAACTAAGTCCTCTAAAAGAGAATTGGTTAGCTGCATTTGGTCAGTCTGCGGAATTTTGAAGTATAAATAGCTGTTGAAGATAAAATCATATTGAGGCGATCGCTAATTCTCAGCTGAGATAACGGTTGAAGCTTTTGGCGACATTTCTTTGACTACTAATTAACTCGACACTAACTTCTGGAAGGTGAGACATTATTGCTTGCTGGGAATCCGCTACATTAGCGCTTGCTCGATCCAAACTCGTATTTTCCAAACTAGCCTCTCTCAAGTCTGTACCTGTCAAAATCGCATTGTCGAGATTCGCTCCTTTCAAGTTAGCTCCTTTCAAATTGGCATAACTCAGATTTGCTCCAGATAAGTCTGCACTTTCTAAGTTTGCACCTACAAAAGAGACTAACCTCAAATCGGCATGAGAAAGATTAGCCCGAAATAAATTAGCCTGTTGCAAATCAGCACGAATCAGCAAAGCTTTATCTAGTTTAGACTTAGCTAAGTTGGCACGAAATAGATTTGCTCGCCACAAATTCGCGCCATGGAGACTGCTTTCGCTTAAATTTGCTTTTTTTAACACAGAATGATTTAGGTTTACTCCATTTAAATTAGATCTCCATAGTTCTATCTCCGTTAGATTTACATCAATTAACGCAGTTCTACTTAAATCAGCTTGGCTAAAGTTGCGCAATCCTGACTCGTAACCTTGTAGAAGTTGTGCTGCGCTAATCTTATTAGTTTTAAATTTGTGAGGATGTAAATAAAACATTGTTGGAGTTTGACATAAATTTTCTAGCTGACAGAAACCGCAGTTAAAACCGATCCCACAATCACTGCTAAAGCGATCGCACCCTGCCAAACATAGCTTTTTTGCTCTTTATTAGAGGGAGCTTCTGCATAGTACATTTGCGGTTCTTGGGCGAAGTTATTAATGATGCCGTTTTCGTCAGAAATAGTAGTCATAATTGAGTTCTTTAATTTTTATTGTTAACTTATGTAAATATAATAGCAGATTTTGTAACAAAACGTTAACTTAAATTGACATAAAACTTTTTATCCCCTGTGATGCCATTTATTTTTAACTACGACTACAGATAACTTCAAGGCTAGGGATTGGGGATTGGGGATTGGGGATTAGGAGAAATAAGCTACCTGTTAGTAGCGATAATTTAGAGAATTGATATAATTCTGGAATTTTGGTCGATTCCCATAAAAATTACCCCCTCAAAAATTGAGAGGGCAATCACTTCTCGCAAAGTTACAATCGTAAGTTTTGACAATCAATATCTAATCCTGGGGTCGATGTAGGCGTTGATAATATCGATCGCAATACTCGCAATTACTACAATGACGCCAAAAAATACCATGACACCCTGCACCGTAGGATAGTCTCTTAAAGAAATAGCTTCATATAGTCTATTACCCAATCCAGGCCAAGAAAAGGTTACTTCGGTTAATACTGCTCCTCCCAACAAGGCAGCAAATGTCAATCCCAAAACAGTAATGACGGGAATAAGCGCATTTTTCATGGCATGGGAGAGCAAAATTGTCTTCTCTGGGATTCCTCTAGCTCTGGCGGCTTCTACGTAGTCTGCTTGCAGCGTCTGCTTTAGGTTTACCCTGACAATGCGCTCAAAAATGCCACTTAATAGTAAACCTAAGGTGATGCTGGGTAAAGCTAGATAGTGGACGGTATGCAAAAGCATTGCTGAATCTCCTGCAAGGATACTGTCAATTAAGTACAAACCAGTTATCGATGGAGGAGTAGGCGCGCTGACAGGAAAACGAGTACCCAAAGGAAACCAACCTAACTTAACGGCAAAAATTAGCTGCAACACCATTCCTACCCAAAATAAGGGTAGAGAGTAAGTGATGATGCCAAACAGTCTGCCTAAGGCATCCAAAAGCTTGTGTTCGGAAGAAGCAGAAACCATACCAACTAGGACTCCCACAGTCACGGCTACTATCATGCTGCAAAAAGACAGTTCTACAGTGGCAGGAAAATATTCTTTAATCACTTCCCAAACTGATAAGCCTCTACTAGTTAGGGAGCTACCCAAATCAAAGCTCAGTAAATTTTTTAGATAGTCCAAATATTGTTGCCATAGTGGATCGGTCAAACCCAATTGAGATCGCAAGGCTGCCTTTGCTGCCTCTGGCGCACGTGTCCCCAAAATAGCATCTGCTGGATCGCCAGGAGTGGCTCTGAGTAACAAAAATACTAGAGTCGCGATCGTCAACAACATTAAAGGAGCTAAGAGCAAACGAACAAAAATGTAAGATTGCAAAGCTTTAGAGCGAGACATAGATTCAATTGAGGTAAGCAGTTTTACTAGTTATAACAGCTATATCTTTAATTAGATCTAAGTTAAGGTGAGTTAGAGCGATCGATGGTTTGTAATTTAGCAGCTTATCGATCTTGTCCGATTCTCAATTCTTTTTTACTGCGCTTGAGTTCTTTCCAAAGAGATTTGATTTGCCTGTATGCTACTTCTGGAGGAAGTTTTCCACCCGTTTCCAAGTTGCAAATATAGCTTATTTTTTGGGCAAATTCCTGCAAATTAGAATTAAAAACTAAATTCTCTGGCTTTACCTTGCCATGGTATGAATGTCTTGGATATAGGAAGTTATTGGTATCTGTATGTTTATTATTTGTCATGAGTTTTTATCTCTTTTGTGGGATCGGTTAAAGCATTTTTGAGTCTTGTTTGCCAGCTCTCTCAATTATTCTTAATATTAAAGCTCGATTTTGTTCGGAATAAACACAAACGTTACTCGATGACGCTACTATGAACAGGGTTTTATTTTAAATGTTAACAGGATAATCAGCTAAAGTTAACCTGCTCTTAACCTTAGTTGTTGAAGCTTGCTGTTTACATCTATAAGTCATTAGATTTCAGGTAGTTAATCAAGATGCCACAGGAAAAACTTTACGAAGGCAAAGCCAAAATTCTTTACGCGACAGAAGATCCCCACGTCTTGCTAACCGTGTACAAGGACGATGCGACAGCTTTTAATGCTCAAAAGAAAGGGCAAATCTCGGGTAAGGGAATCGTTAACTGCCAGATTACTGCCGCACTGTATGAATGGTTAGAATCGGCGGGAATCGCCACTCACTACATAGATTCTCCTGCATCAAATCAAATGAGAGTAAAAGCCGTAACAATCGTTCCCGTTGAGGTTGTAGTTAGAAATATCGCAGCGGGAAGCTTGTGTCGAGAAACGGGATTGCCCGAAGGAAAAGTATTAGACAATGCATTGGTGGAATTTTATTACAAAAGTGATGAATTAGGCGATCCTCTTCTGACTCGCGATCGCATATTTTTGCTGGATTTGGTTTCTTCTCAAAGACTAGCTGAAATCGAACAAAACGCCCGTCAAATCAATCATCTTCTCCAAAGCTTTTTTGATCGATGCGACATCACCCTAGTAGATTTCAAACTAGAGTTTGGCATCGATGACGAAGATAATCTGCTTTTAGCTGACGAAATTAGTCCCGATACCTGCCGTCTGTGGGACAAAAACGAAACAGATACAAAAGCAAGAGTCATGGACAAAGATCGTTTTCGGAAGGATTTAGGTCAAGTTGAATCGGCATATCAACAAGTTCAACAAAGAGTCTTAGCTCAATTAAAAAAATAGCTTATCAACATATTTTCAATTCAATTGCTAATATGAGGTGCTTTACTCGCAAATGTACCCTCCAAGCTAGCTAAATAAACAGAATGAGGAACTTTCGAGCGATTGGAAAGTCATGTTGTCATGGCGAAATAATGCAATCGAATGCTCGATCTACAAGAACGAGCAGCAGTCTACCATCTTCTGTGAAAAATCACGATCTCCTTTGTGGAAGTGACTTAAATTGCTATAGTTGACAACCACAACCAACAAGATACATTGTCAGTTGTAGGTTTTCTTGTTCCACGTCTTTATTTTTAAATAAATTTTTAGTAGTCAAATCATCGAATGTTTTATCTGGTGTGTGGAAGTGTTAATTGAATCAAAAAAAGTGCGTTTATCTCCCCGTCTAATCACAGTCTTAGTAACTACCCTAGCCATAGGATTACCCTTATCCGTTAGAGCAGAAAGCAAAAATCCCAACGATATAATATCTGCCGATAAAATTATCGTTGCTAACGGAGCAGCGTTATTATCCGATATTCAGCCTGCTAAGATAGCTCAAAATTCTAATGAAACAGAAAGTCAAGAATCTTTTGAACCCAATCCCGATGCAGAGGTAGAACCAGACCTAAAATTACCTGAATTTCAACCACCTCAGCCAGAAAACATACCAGAAAATACAGAAGATACAGAGGAGACTGAAAATTCTTCCGATTCAGAAGATGCGGAAAATTCCGAGCAGTCTCAAGATCCTAGAGTTTTAGTGGCGGAAGTAGTAGTAGAAGGAACGAACGAAGAACTCAAAGATATTGTCTATTCAACAATTAACACCGAGCCAGGCAGAACTACAACCAGAACTCAGCTACAGGAAGACGTAAATGCAGTATACGCAACTGGATTTTTCCAAAACGTCGAAGTTACTCCTGGCGATACCCCTTTAGGCGTAAGAATTACTTTTGTCGTAGAATCTAATCCCGTTTTAACTAATGTAGCCGTGGTGACGGTGCCAGACAGAGAAGCAAGCGAAATTTTACCTCCAGAAAAGGTTAATGAATTTTTTGGCGAAAACTATGGCGAAATTCTTAATTTGAGAGAACTGCAGGCAGGAATTATTCAAGTTAACGAATGGTATAGCGAAAATGGCTACGAGCTAGCTCAGGTTGTCGGTTCTCCCCAAGTAAGTCCTGAAGGGGAAGTTACTTTGATTCTTGCAGAAGGGGTAATTGAAAATATTCAAGTCAGATATTTTGATGAAGATGACGAACCGATAGATGGCAAAACCAAAGAATACATCGTTACGCGAGAGGTAGAATTACAGGCTGGAGATATTTTCAAAAGAGATATCGCTAGAAGAGATCTGCAAAGAGTCTTTGGCTTGGGCATTTTTGAAGATGCGCGTTTTTCTTTTAGTCCTGGTAACGATCCGAGTAAGGTAATCGTCAACATTGACGTGGTAGAAGGAAGCAGTGGTTCGATTTCTGCTGGCGCTGGATACAGTTCTTCTGGCGGACTATTTGGTACCGTCAGCTATCAGCAAAAAAACTTTGGCGGTAATAATCAAACTTTAGGTACGGACGTTTCCATTGGTGACGATAGCCTGCTATTTGACGTTAACTTTACCGATCCTTGGATTGGTGGGAGCGAAAGTCGCACTTCTTACACGGTTAACGCCTTCCGCCGTCGATCAATTTCCTTGGTATTTAATGGAGATGACGATCTGCAAACAGAAGATTTAGATCTAGAGGATGATGACGACGATTCTAATTCACCGCGAATTATCCGTACTGGAGGCGGAATTACCTTTGGTCGTCCTCTGCCTAGCGACCCTTTTAAACCCCGCGAATGGTCACTATCAACGGGCTTTCAGTATCAGCGAGTAGAGATTCGCAATAGCGATGGTGAAATTTCTCCTAGATCTCAAGAAAGCGACGGTAACATCAACTTTGCTTTTAGTGATGACGGTACGGATGATTTGTTTATCTTGCGCTTTGGGGCTAATCGCGATCGCCGTAATAATCCGTTACAGCCTACCAGAGGCTCTGTCTTGAGGTTGGGAACCGAACAAACAATTCCCATCGGTTCGGGTAGTATTCTCTTCAATCGCATTAGGGGTAATTTTAGCCAGTATTTTCCCACCAACTTAATCCGCTTTAGCGATGGACCAGAAACTCTGGCATTTAACATTCAGGCAGGAACAATTTTGGGCGATGTTCCCCCTTATGAATCGTTCATTTTGGGCGGCAGTAACTCCATTAGGGGTTATGGCGATGGTGAAGTCGGTAGCGGTCGTAGTTATTTTCAGGCAACAGCAGAATATCGCTTTCCTATCTTTAAAATTGTTGGGGGGGCGTTATTTTTCGATTACGGTACGACCTTGGGTTCGGATGATGCCGTTCCTGGAAGACCATCCGAACTAAGAGGACTGCCTGGATCTGGTTATGGTTATGGCATAGGGGTACGGGTGCAGTCTCCCTTAGGACCAATTCGAGTTGATTATGGGATTAACGATGAAGGGGGTAATGAAATCCAGTTTGGTATTGGTGAGAAATTTTAATTACTAAGATGAGAAATACACTAAAAAGTGGGTTTGAGCTTTCAGGAGTCGGCTTACATCTTGGGATTGAGTCTACAGTAAAAGTCTTACCAGCCAAGCCTGGAGACGGTCGCTATTTTGTGCGGGTAGATCTGCCAGAACAGCCCATAATTCCCGCCCGAGTTGAGGTGGTGGGACAAACTACGCTGTCGACGGAATTAGTGGCGGGAGAAGCCAAAATAAGGACTATAGAACATCTTTTAGCTTCTTTAGCAGGGATGAAGGTAGATGATGCCAGGATAGAGATTAATGGCGAAGAAGTGCCGCTGCTGGATGGTTCGGCGCAAAACTGGTGTGAGGCGATCGCCGAAGCGGGAACTGTCTCGAACAGTTTCCCGACAGTAAAATCCGAGAGAGCAATTACCGAACCCATTTGGGTAAGAGAGGAAGAGGCATTTGTGGCTGCCATACCCGCACCTCAGACCAGATTTACCTACGGCATCGATTTTGCTTACGAAGTAATTGGCAATCAGTGGCACAGTTGGCATCCCAGCCAAGAAGACTTTTCAACCGATATTGCCCCAGCTCGTACTTTTGGTTTTGCCGAGCAAATAGAACAGCTACAGCAAGCTGGGTTAATCAAAGGAGGAAGTCTGGAAAACGCTTTGGTATGCAGCAATTCGGGCTGGCTCAATCCACCCTTGAGATTTACGAATGAACCAGCCCGTCATAAACTATTAGATTTAGTAGGAGATATGAGCTTATTGGGTCAGTTTCCCGTCGCGCACATTATTGCCTATAAAGCCAGTCATAAGTTACACGTTCGGTTGGCTGCTAAAATAGATTGCCAGTTGCAGGGTGGGTAAAGCCAAAAGTTTATTGGTATTTTCCATAACTATTAATGAATGTATTGCCCACCAGTCTCCCTCACTCGTCCCCAGCGGAATAATACCAGCAATAGTTATTAATTATAATGTCCACTTCCAGCAATTCCAGCATCGAAACTCCCGATAGCTCAATCAAAACCACTCTAGACGTCCGAGAAATTCACCAGCTTTTACCCCATCGCTACCCTTTTGCTTTAGTCGATCGCATTATCGATTATGTTCCAGGAGAAAAAGCAGTGGGTATCAAAAATGTCACGTTCAACGAACCTTTTTTTTCAGGACACATTCCCGACTTCCCTTTAATGCCTGGAGTGCTGATGGTAGAAGCAATGGCACAGGTGGGAGGAATCATTTTGGTACAGCTACCTGGCATGAGCGGCAAATTTTTTGCTTTTGCTGGAATTGATAAAGTCCGTTTTCGCCGTCCCGTGGTTCCAGGCGATCGCTTGACGATGACCGTGGAACTCCTCTCATTAAAGCAAAACAGAATTGCTAAGATGCAGGGTAGAGGTGAAGTAGATGGGGAACTGGCAGTCAAAGGAGAAATGATGTTCTCTCTAATAGAAAAATAACATAATTAGAATACAAACCTGCTGTCCTATCTGACCTCTGACTTTTGGGAGAATCGATCTTGAGAACCTTAATTCATCCGACTGCTGTTGTTGACGATCGTGCCAAACTCCATCCTTCGGTGCGAGTAGAACCCTATGCCGTAATCGGCGGTCAAGTTACCATTGATGCCAATACAGTTGTTGGTAGCCATGCCATTATTGATGGCTTGACGACGATCGGTAAAGATAATCAAATCTTTCCAGGTGCAGCCATTGGTTTGGAACCTCAAGATCTCAAATATCGGGGTGCGAACAGCCAGGTGGTTATAGGCGATCGCAATCGTATCCGCGAATATGTCACCATCAACCGCGCTACTAACGAGGGGGAAGCCACTATTTTAGGCGATGACAATCTCTTGATGGCATACAGTCATATCGGGCACAACTGCATCTTGGGTAACGAGGTAATCATCGCCAACAGTGTAGCGATCGCAGGTCACGTTCATGTGGAATCCATGGCGATTATCAGTGGAGTTCTAGGGATTCACCAATTCGTACATATTGGTAAAATGGCAATGGTGGGAGGAATGAGTCGTATTAGCCGCGATGTTCCCCCCTACATGATGGTAGAGGGAAATCCTGCCAAGGTACGCTCGCTTAATTTTACGGGTTTAAAAAGACGAGGATTTTCTAACGATCGCATTCGTCAGCTAAAAAAGGCCTATAGTTTTTTATATCTTAAGAAGCTGACAATACAAGAGGCGATCGCCTGTTTGAGCGAACTAGCAAACGACCCAGATATCGCACACCTAAGAAAGTTTATCGAACTTTCGATTGCCGACGGTCGCAGGGGTTTAATCGCAGGAAAATAATCTAGTAGAAATCATCGAGCGATTATGTAGATAGATATGGCTACCCTACAACAAAAGAGAGCAGAAAATATTGATGGCAACTTCTATGTAGACTCAACCTGCATCGACTGTGATACCTGCCGTTGGGTTGCACCAGCAATATTCAATCGGCAATCTTCCATGTCTGCTGTCTACCATCAACCCCACACCAAAGAAGAAAGAGTTGTGGCGATGCAGGCTCTTTTAGCCTGTCCTACCGCTTCAATTGGGACAGTCGAAAAGCCGACAGACATCAAGCAGGTTCAACAAACATTCCCCATTAAAGTTGAGGATAATGTTTACTATTGTGGATACCATTCCCAGTCTTCTTACGGTGCTGCTAGCTACTTCATCCAAAGACCTCAGGGCAATATTCTAGTCGATTCTCCTCGGTTTACTCCGCCTCTGGTCAAGCAGATCGAACAACTTGGCGGAATTAAATATATGTATTTAACTCATCAAGACGACGTTGCCGACCATCAAAAATATCACGACCATTTTCAATGCGACCGCATTTTGCACGCAAACGATATTAAACCCGCTACTCAAGCAGTAGAAATAAAGCTATCGGGAACAGACGCAGTAGAGTTAGCATCAGATTTAACAATTATTCCCGTCCCTGGTCACACCAAAGGACACACGGTATTACTTTACCAAGATAAATTTTTGTTTACAGGAGATCATTTAGCTTGGTCGCCCTATTACGAACATCTTTACGCTTTTGTCCGCTTTTGCTGGTATTCTTGGTCAGAACAAATCAAATCAATGGAAAAACTAGCGCAATATTCGTTTGAATGGGTGTTGCCTGGTCATGGTCGTCGCTATTATGGCGATCGCCACACTACAAAAAAACAAATGCAGCAGTGTATTGACTGGATGAAGCACCAAAATTAAGCAAAATTCAGTGCATTATTTAGCATTTTGGTTGGAATCAGAAATGTTGAATGATAAGAAAAAAGGCAATAAACAGGCAGAAATAATAGTAAAATCAGCCTAATTTATCACCTCAAAATATCTATCAATGTTTGTATCAAACTTTCCCAAAATAATAAAGAGTTTGTTAAAAAACTTAC
>JBCDCO010000198.1:0-10478 GCA_039181635.1 Cyanobacteria bacterium P01_G01_bin.19
CTTCTGCCAGAGTGTTGTAGTAGCTATTGCTAAATTGAGGTGCTCTAGCTAGGAGTAAACTGCTTTCAGCTTGAGGAAATAAAGGACTCGGCATCTGAGAGCGAGCAATCTGACTGGGAAAAATTACCAGACCTAAACTCAATGATGATATAAGTAAAAATAGAACTGGCTTATTTCTAAAGATCGCCATAAAAGCTTGAGAGATCATCGATGGCAAATTTTTTTCCTGGGACATATCAATAAAATTTTCTAAATTAAGGCTATGGCACGATCGCTATTTTTATAATTGCTTCGATGACAATTTGTGCCGCACACTGTATGAAAGACGCAAAAAGGAACAAAAAGTTTTCGGATCTATAATTGCTCGTCCGAATCTATCTGTTGTCCTTAACTCGTTCCACATAGCTCGCATGAATATCGATCAAATTTAGGTTGAGCTAGCATCATATCGATAATCATCATAAAAGCTAGCCACGATAGCAAGCATCAGCCACCAAATAGTGTTGATCTGAGGACGATACCAAACTGTATCCACAAAACCATGAAATCCCAAACTGATGGTGGCAGCGATCGCCCCAATCAAGTAAATGCCTCGCTTATTTCTCTTCTGACGCAGCCGAACTAACTGTTTGATTCCATAATTGATTGTGGCTGTAATTAACCACAAAAAGCAGCCAAAGCCAATATATCCCATCTCTACAATGTGTTCTAGGTATACAGAATAGGCACTCAAAGCTGGATAACGAGAGTTCATATAGCGAGGATAAATTTGATTAAAAGCATCGTTTCCAGGTCCAATTCCAATTAAGGGATAATCTTGGATGATTCTAAAACAGGCTTCCCAAACGTTGATCCGAAAGTTGTTGCTGCTGTTCTCTCTTCCTGCAAAGATACTCAATAGTCTTATTCTTAACGGCTCAACCGAGACAAATGCCACCACAAAAAGTCCTCCTAAACTGCCAAATACTAGAGGTAATAACCATACTTGCCAGAAGCGAGGCAGATATTTTTGCCACCAAAAGTAAAACAGCAATAACAGTGCGCCGACTAATACCGCCATTGCCAGCCAAGCACCACGGCTATCGGTAAAATACAGACAGGCAGAATTCATTACCGTCATAATTGCGGCTAACGTTTTTTGAATCCAGCCACGCCAAACAAACATTGCTGAAACGCTTAAGGCGATCGCTGCTAATAGATATCCGCCCAGTAAATTGGGATTGCCTAAATAGCTATACACTCGCGTATCATTAGCCAAAGCTCCATTGGGATCGTTCCAAGTTGCTAGCTGCTGTACGCCAAAAAACTCCTGACGCACTCCATAAACGCTAACGACTAAAGAAGTTAGCAGGTAGCTAGTAATAACCCAGTTGCACAGCTTGGGCGATCGCAATATTTGTGCTGCCAAGGCAAATAAAGCTAAATATAGAGTTATATTTACCCAACCGTTAAAAGCAGCGGACTTAACTGGAGAAAAAGCCGTAGCAACTGTCGCAACGCACCAGTATAAAAACACCAAAAGATGCACTGGTGTTAGCTTAATTTTCTCGATCGCGGAAATAGTGTGCAAACCCCAGTATGCAGCCACCGCAATCAAAAGTACACCAATTAAAGCAGTAGAAACAAACGGTGCAAGCAGAAAAATCAGGCTAATCAAACAGGCGGCGATCGCCTCTGACCACTGCAACAACCAACTTCCCTGCCGCCAATGAGACAACCAACCAACCAAACGATAAAGATAGCTCCCTTTTTCCCACTGGGCTATCTGCGGGGTTGTAAGCATGAGAGTTGACCAAGGGGTTTTCATGGACGAATAAGATAGATGAGTGCATTTGACATCATTATCCTAATCTAATTATCCGCAAATCGTCTCTTGAGAAAAGGCTCAAGACCTGCAAGGTTTAGAAGAATCTAAGCTTAAAATGCCAACGAGCCTGCTTCTTCTTCTACCTTAGCTTTATGAAATTGCAGCACGTAGCGATAAGAAGAATTAGTCGAACCCTGTACCACTACCTGTCCTCCATGTAGTTCGGTCAGATGACAGCAGAAGAGCAATCCCAATAAATCACGAGGAATTTTATTGGTATTTTTGTCAATCGTATCCTTTTCGTTGATGATCGTCATTAAAGCTGCGGAAGCTAAGATCTGATGATTGTTCAGGGCGATATCGCTAATTCCAGTGGTAAACCGATTTGGACTTGGCAGATTAGCCTGATGATATTTCAGCGCTTTGCCAACAGCCTTAGAGTATAAATTTTCTGCCCCAAAACTGTCTCCCAGCCAAGGATGAGAAATGCCGACGGCAATATTTAAGGCTTTGTTTCTTCGAGAAACATGAACCTTAATTTCTCCTCCAGGCTCAGATATCTCTATGATGCTAGCAATCAAATAGTAAAGAGCCTGTCTGACTTTTTCTTTGTCTAAAGACCAAATTCGGTTGCCTGGTTCGACAGATAAACGCACTTCTTGCTGCTGCTGTTTTGCGTTTTCTACCAGGCTATTGATTACCTGCTGACACAGCATTTCAATGTCTACCGAGCCGATGTTGAGTTCGGCATTTTGCTCGTTTAAAATTCCCAGATTGACAATTTCGTCAACTAGAGAAATTAAGTTTTGACCGCTGTTGTGAATAATTTCCAGATACTCTCGCTGTTTGAGGGTCAAAGGACCATAAACTTCTCGGTGTAAAACGCTTGCCATGCCGATTACAGAAGTTAAAGGAGTTTTCAACTCTTGAGTTAGTTGAGATAAAAGCTTGATCTTGATCGGACTTGAGGGGTCTACCTCGTCATGAGCGATCGCATTATCAGCAGTATGGCGATCGCTAGCTGCGAAATAAGCTGTCTGAGCTTGAGTTTCTAGACCCAGAAACGAATTCTGTGTTTGCGACCAATCTAGCCGATTCGATTCGCTTCTGAGGACGTTTTGTTTGGTTTTAATAATTTGATTTCGCTCAAATTCACCCAATGACCAGCGAGCCAACAGAGCCAGATGTTCGATATCTCGTTGATTAAATTCTCTTTCTTTCCAATCCATTACTTCCAATGTCCCGATACACAGACCATTAGAATCGATTAGAGGAACTCCCAGATAGGCTCTAATGCCACAATGTTGAGCCAGAATACTGTTAGCAAAAACTGTATTACTAAAGGTATTGTCTATACTCAAAGGCTGTTGGCTATCGATTACATAAGTACTGAATGACTCCCTCAAAGCTATTTTTCTCTGGGTGGCTATCTGGTTCATCAAGCCAATAGTCGATAAACCTACGGCAGACTTAAACCAGAGTTCTTTTTCGACGACAAGACCTAGAATACAAATTGGTGCGTCAGAAAAAGCTGCAGCTTTTTGAGTTGCTTCTTCAAAAACAGGAACAGATTCAGATACTAATAAACCCAATTCGCCGAGAGTTTTTAATCTCAACTGCTCTCTAGCGGTCGGAGTAAAGTCATCTAAACGGCAGAAAAGCTGATTTTTTGGTTTAGTCATATTGGTGACTTGTGACCCTAAATTTGCTGCTTGCACTGGTGTTACCGAATTTTAATAAGATTTATAGTATTTGGCTATAAACGATCTTCTGCTTTCGACAACCTGTACAACCAAGTAGTCAAGTTCAGAATCTAGCCCAAAGGTTCAAAAAAATTTTTGCTAGTTGATTAGAAAAAATTTATACATTTTTAGTTAGCTATCTATAAAGTTCCCCAAAAACGTTATGAACGAACATTTTGAGCAGAAATTCGTAAAATAACGATATTTAAGCGCAAAAAACTCTGGTTAAAGCCACAGCAAACTTCAGCCGAGTAAAAATTTACTCCACCATCAGTTTTCTCAATCCGCTTTACTTATTTAGTCTTTTTTCCAGGCTGGATGAGCAAATAGAGCATCGATAAATCTGACTCCCCGCAGCTGATTAGACAAGGGCAAATGACCTACAGGAGCGCTCAGATCCCAAACGAACTCTTTTGGATAGCGAGTCCAAATGTTATCTTTTTTCCAATCTATTTTGGTCCATAGTCGAGCAAAGTCCTTACCAACAGACAGCCAAATTTTTCTTTGTACCGAAAATCCGAATTTTCCTTCAGAATTCATCAACCATAATCGATCTAGAGTTCTTAGATCTGTAACAGGAAAGCTTTCTACCTCAGTGAAATATACCCACTTTCTCGCTACTGCTGCTGCACCTGCAAGCTCGCACAACTTTTGTAGAGTTAAGACGTCAGCACCTTGAAAATCTGACTGTGCGAGTAACTGGAGTAGGGGCTGATAGTCTACGCCACGCTCTGACTCTAGTGATACTACGCCTTGAGGAAAGTTGCTAGCTAAGAAACTTTGTATTTGGGGATCTTGCCTCGAGTAAAGAGCCTGATATGCCTTACCCAAAGCCAAATTTTCTGACGGAAGGTTTATTGAGACCATCCAATCCATTAGGGTGCTCAATCCTGCTTCACCTTCTTCTAACAATCGAGCCACAGATTTCAACTGTTTTTTTTCTGGTTCTGAATATATTTGATGTTGCAAACCACTAACATTTTTCATACAAATTTTCCCAATCGCAGCTAGACTACCGCTATTAAAATTGAAGGGATATAGGATTGTACCGAGGTAAAGGGCAACCTGCTGCTACCTAAGTGTTTATACTCAATCCTGGCTTAAGCAAATATTATCACGCTTTGGCTTTTGGCAAGGTTAAAATTGCTCCAGAGCTAATAACTTCCAATGCCAAACTCTCGTGCCAATAAAACCTGGTAAACTTTCCTTTAAACCTTTTCGTAACCTTGCTCGTAGGCAAATCGCACTAGCTGAGTTCGATTGTTCAGGTTTAGCTTATTTAAAATATTGCTCAAATGAGTCTGGACTGTACGGGGGCTGATGAACAAGCGTTCGCTAATTTGCTTGTTGGTAAAACCTTGTATGGTCTCCCAGAATACACGTTCCTCTGCAGGAGTCAGAGGTAGAGGTTTGGGAGTAGAATTTGCTTCTTCTGCCTGAGGCGGAGCGACTATCTGTTGAGCCGTAGAATTGCTGCTAGCGTCTGATGCTGCACTAGAGGACTGGGAACTAACTAGCTGCTCGATCAAATGAACGATCTCGGCATGGACTCGACGAGATCGTTCGATCAAAGCCTCTATGTTCGCCAGCAACTCTTTCATTTCAAATGGCTTGGTTAAATAACTATCAGCTCCGATAGTATGACCCTGAATGCGATCGTCGAGGTCGTTTTTCGCCGAAAGAAAAATAAAAGGTATTAGCTTGCCTGAAGGCTGAGATCGTAATTGGCGACAAAATTCAAAACCATTCATTTCTGGCATTGAAACGTCAGATATTATTATGTCTGGCACGTCTTTGCTGAACCTATCTAAAGCTGATTTGCCCGAATCTACCGAAACTACCTGATATCCTTTTTGCTCTAAAGATTTTTGTAAAACTTTACGCAGCAAAGAGTCATCGTCGACAATTAAGATCTTTTTCATTTTTTCTTCTCGTGGTTATTAAAAATCTTAATAAACAATCTATTTAATACTATTAAGTTTTTTGATGCTTCCTAGATAACTTTACCGTCTGTTTCAGACCATAAAATTCTAGAAGACAACTTTTGCATTTTAAAGTTATTTACGGAATAACACAAAATAGATGCTTTTACTACTGTCGGGCAAAGCCATTTTAATTGTACTGTAACTATATTTAGTTTTTTCCAACCAAAAAATATGTACGAGAAACTCACTCCTCCCACTAGCGGATCGAAAATTACCTTCAAAGATGGCAAGCCAAATGTTCCTGAAGATCCTATTATTCCCTTTATTCGAGGAGATGGTACTGGAGTAGATATTTGGCCTGCTACGGAAAAAGTGATTAATGCTGCCGTTAAAGCCGCTTACGGAGACAGGCGCAAGATTAATTGGTTTAAGGTCTATGCTGGAGATGAAGCCTGCGATAAGTATGGCACGTATCAATATTTACCCCAGGATACTCTAGACGCGATCGCAGAATACGGCATAGCAATCAAAGGTCCTCTTACGACTCCAGTCGGTGGCGGGATTCGTTCTCTCAATGTTGCTCTGCGACAGATATTTCAACTCTATGCTTGTGTTCGTCCCTGTCGCTACTATCAGGGTACACCTTCGCCTCATAAGTATCCTGAGAAACTTGAGGTGATTGTTTATCGGGAGAATACTGAAGATATTTATCTAGGAATTGAGTGGAAACAGGGAGACGAAGTCGGACAAAAACTAATCGGTCTGTTAAATGAAGATTTGATTCCTAGTACTCCCGAACATGGTAAGAAGCAGATTCCCCTGGATGCAGGGATTGGGATCAAACCAATTAGCAAGACTGGTTCGCAACGTTTGGTGAGGAAAGCGATCCAACATGCCCTAAAACTGCCGCCAGAAAAGCAGCAGGTTACTTTGGTGCATAAAGGTAACATCATGAAGTATACCGAAGGAGCTTTTCGTGACTGGGGCTATGAACTGGCAACCTCTGAGTTTCGTAACGAGTGTGTTACCGAACGGGAATCCTGGATTTTGAGTAATAAAGAAGCAGACAGCGGAATTTCTATCGAAGATAATGCCCGCAAAATCGATCCAGGCTATGATGCTCTAACTCCTGAAAAACAGGAAAAAATTCGTCAGGAAGTAGCAGCTGTTTTAGCTGAAATCTGGGACAGCCATGGCGAAGGAAAGTGGAAAACCAAGATAATGGTGAACGATCGCATTGCTGATAGCATTTTTCAACAAATTCAAACTCGCCCCGATGAATACTCTATTCTGGCAACCATGAACCTAAATGGAGACTATCTTTCTGATGCTGCTGCGGCGATCGTCGGTGGACTGGGAATGAGTCCTGGAGCAAATATAGGCGACACCTGTGCTATTTTTGAAGCAACTCACGGCACGGCTCCCAAACATGCAGGATTAGATCGCATCAATCCTGGTTCTGTAATCTTGTCTGGGGTGATGATGTTAGAGTTTATGGGGTGGCAAGAAGCAGCAGATTTAATTCGAGCTGGTTTGGCAAAAGCGATCGCCAATCGGGAAGTAACTTACGATTTGGCTAGATTAATGAATCCACCAGTCGATCCTCCCTTGAAGTGCTCTGAGTTTGCTGAGGCAATTATCAAACATTTTAATTGACTGCCCAACAGCACAATTGTTTAGTCGCTATCATATTCTTATTGTTGATGAGACAACAATTGTGCTTTTAGCTTGCAGACTTGACATCAAAGAGGATGTTTTATTAAAAATCCTTTGATATAGTCTTGTATATCGGTTATCAATTACTTAGTAATTTTTTAGCTCTTTGCCCAGTTAATTTTATTTAGTTGCTCGAACCCTTATGTCTGATGAGCTAATAGGAGGACGCTACCGAGTTGTAGACTGTCTGAGAACAACAGGCTTTTGTGAAACTTATGTAGCAGAAGACACTCATCTCCCAGGAGATCCACCCCCTCGCTGTGTAGTCAAGAAATTGCAGCCTCAGTCGAATGAAGATTTTGTTCTAGAAACTGCTAGAAGACTGTTCGACAGTGAAGCAAAAGTGCTTTACAAGCTCAACGATCATCAGCAAATTCCTCGACTTTTGGCTCATTTGGAAGTAGATGAAGAGTTTTATTTGGTTCAAGAATATATTGAGGGTCAAGATTTAAGTCAGGTAGAAATAGTAGCAGGTAAGAAATGGGCAGAATCGGAAGTTAAAGACTTTTTAATCGAAGTTTTGGAAATTTTGGCATTTGTCCATCAAAACAACGTCATTCATCGCGATATCAAGCCTTCCAATTTAATTCGCCGAGCTGCTGATGGCAAAATATTTTTGATCGATTTTGGTGCGGTCAAAGAAATTACCAATATGACTCTAACTGAGGGTCAAGGAAATGTCTTGACTGTAGCGATTGGAACCCCTGGCTATATGGCAAGCGAACAGCAACGAGGAGATCCGCGATTTAACAGCGATATATATGCTTTAGGAGTTACTGCAGTTCAAGCTATCACTGGGTTTCATCCCGATCAGCTTCCCCGCGATCGCGATACGGGAGAAATAAAATGGCGCGATCGCGCTCCTGAATGTAGCGATCGCTTTGCTAATATTTTGGACAAGATGATTCGCAATGATTTTCTACAAAGATATAAAAATGCCAACGAAACCTTAGAAGATATTCGCAATCCTCAAAAGCCAGTTCCCATGACATCTGAGCCTTTGCAGGCGATTAAGCCGCCCATTAATCGGGCAAATATAGGTAGTGGCAACACTTTAGTAAAACAAAAATCTTCTGGTACCAAAAGGTTGTTACTGTTTGCCGTTCTACCCTTAAGTGCAATCTTATTGTTGTTTATCACTCCTGCAATTTGGAGATCTTTGCAGGCTCTCAAATATTACAATGAAGGCAATAGCTTAATTGAAGCAGAAGAATACGAGCAGGCAATTGATAGTTTCGACCGCGCTTTGGCAAATCGCAGCGATTTGGCTCAAGCTTGGACTAATAAAGGCTATGCTCAAGGAAAACTAGGTCGTCATTTAGAAAAGTTTTCGTCTTGCGTCCAGGCTACCGATGTTGCCCCTGACTTTTCAGAAGCTTGGAATTGTCGGGGACTAGCAAGATACGATCTCAAACAGTACGAAAGAGCCTTACAAGAATACAATGAAGCGATATCCGTAAATCCAGAATATTACTTGGGATGGCTCAATAAAGGACAAGTGTTGCTCAAATTAGATCGTCCGCGAGAAGCGATCGATGCCACCAGACAGGTATTAAAATCGAAGCCAGACTATTTTCTAGCCTGGACTCAGCTTTGTAGCGCACTTCACGAACTTGAACAATATCAGGACGCTAAAGCTCATTGTGAGGAGTCATTAAAGCTCAATCCTAATTATCCCCGCACCACCACTTTACTAAAAAAAATAGAGCAGAAATTGATTCAATCTTCAGCAAACATTCGCGCAAAACAGCAATCTTAAATCTTCTTATTTATTATGGATTGTCAAGGCGATCGCTTTTTCTAAATAGTCGGCGATCGCTCTGGCAATTTCTTGTTTGCCTACTGCTTTTAGCGGAGCTTCCTCTTTAGTCACGAGGTAAGCAACCTGAGAACCTACTGCTTCATGCTCTTCTCCACGGTTTGCCACTACCATTTGATAACCTTGTTTTAGTCTTTGATCTGCAATATCGATTAGCTCAGAATGAGAGATATTTTCTTGATACTTGAAGGAAATCATCCCCAAGCTGGGAAATTTAGCTCTTACTTCACTAATAACTTTTTGAGTAGCGGTCAAATCTATGGTTGACAATGTGCCGTTACTGGGTATTTTTCCTGGAAACACTTTAATTGGTTTATAGTCCGCTACTGCAGCGGAAAAGATGCCATAGTCATAGTCTTGGCTTTGTAGTTCTTGGATTACCTCATTAAAGTATTCATCGTAGGTAGCAACTATTTTCTGAGGTAAATAGTTAGGAGGAGCATAGCTACCTTGTCCGTGAATCAGCTTGACTATTGCCCCTCTCAAATACAATTCCTCAGCGATGCAAGCTCCCAGTCTACCTGTAAAGCGATTGGTCAAGCGACGTATATTATCAATAGGCACGGGGGTTGGTCCTCCTGTGACTAAAATCGACACGTTCTTAAGAGGAGAGGAACTAACCGCACGACACACGGAAAAAGCGATCGCCTTTTCGTCGGGAAGATTATTTTTTCCATTGGCAATTTTAGGAGGGATAATATCCACCCCAAGACTATTTATTTTTTTGAGGGAGTCGATCAACAAAGAATTATGCAGACTACCATGCATCGTCGGTGCAACCAAGACCTTAGTTTTACCCCGCTCCATTCTACCAATAGCCGATCCCAGAGTAGAAGTAACTACCCCGTCTGCAATACCCAAACTCATTTTGTTAATCGTATTGTAAGTGGCGGGAGCTACTACATAAGCTGCAAAAGGATTTTCATCGCTTAGATGTTCGGCATTAGCTGTTAGTTTGGTAATGACATTATTAGTCGTACTCCATTCCATCGCATCAATGGTCGTGTATCGTAAAGCTTCGGATGATAAAAAAGCTACTACTTCTGCTCCGTGACGCCTCAGAGTTCTAGCAATCAATGGCGCTTTCATTGCCGCAATACTTCCCGTTACCAATAAAGCGATGCGCTTACCAGATAAATGGGTTGACTCCAAAGCCAAGCTGCGATCGCTCAATTCTGATTCTGGTGGCGCTTGAAAATCCCAATCGCTCATTTGCCAATTTAAAAATAAATTTAATAATTTAGATTTATCCTATCAGCCGCCAATTTATTTGTGCTTGGATGCAAGTGTTAATAGGGCGTGTCATCAATTGAGGGGAAGAATGCTTTTCCTAAAGCGATTGTCTTGAATGTCAAGTTGAATTTACTTTTTAAGGCGATCGCTAAGTAAACAATTCAGCCAAGCTAATAAGTCACCACCATAAAACTTGCTGGCAATGTTTAAAACTTAAAAATTACAAAGAGAGCTAA
>JBCDCO010000199.1:0-10405 GCA_039181635.1 Cyanobacteria bacterium P01_G01_bin.19
AAGATCTTTCAGTCAAATTGCGATCGCTGTCTGGAAATTCTACAACCCTATATCGATCTTACCGCTGCGAAAATATTCTCAGAAACGCCTTCACCCTGTTGCGATATAAATAAAACCCAGTACACCCAACCACTATTGTTTACCGTTGAATATTCTCTAGCGCAGATGTGGCTGTCATGGGGAATAAAACCCGATGTGATGGTGGGACATAGTATTGGTGAATATGTCGCTGCAACTATTGCTGGAGTGTTCGATCTGGCAGATGCTTTAAAACTAGTCGCCGTTCGGGGTAAGTTAATACAAGACTTACCCGAAAATGGAGCGATGCTGGCTGTTTTCGCCAGTCAAGAACGAATCAAAGATTTACTACCTGATACTGTAAGTCTAGCTGCGGATAACGGATCGCACCTTGTATTATCTGGCTTGAAAAAGGCGATCGCCGATCTAGCAGCAGAATTAGAGTCTCAGTTGATCAAAACTCAGTTATTAAAGGTATCTCATGGCTTTCACTCTTGGTTAATGCAGCCGATGATAGAAGAGTTTGCAGCTGTAGCCAAAACAATTAAATATTCAGTTCCCAAAATATCCATCATTTCTAATCTTACGGGTGACTTAGCCGCTGAAAATATCGCAACTCCCGATTACTGGGTAGAACATATCTTAAAGCCAGTTCAGTTTGCCAAAAGTATTAAATATCTCGATCGCCAAGGAATAGAAATATTTTTAGAAATAGGAACAAAGCCCATTTTGACAGGCATGACCAATAGCATTCTAGAGCATAAATTATGCTTGCCTACCCTAGATAGCAAAAATTCAGATTGGTCGAGCATCTTATCTACTCTATCCCAACTGTATAACAGAGGGGTGGAAATAGATTGGCAGATGGTTACTAAAAACTATGATGCTCAAAAAACCTCTTTACCAACTTATCCTTTCCAAAGAAAAAGATACTGGTTCGATCCGCCTCACAAGAGCGAATATATTAAAACATCGCCAAAAGATTTAGTTCATCCCCTACTAGGCGAACATATTGCTTCTCCTCTAAAACAAACCATCTTGCAAAGTAACCTGCAAATCGATACCGTAGCCTGGTTACAAGATCATCATGTAGAAGATAAAGCAATCTTTCCTGGTGCGGCATATTTAGAACTGGCGATCGCTTTAGCTATCTTTAAGCAACAAGAATTGCCCCTAGCTATTAAAGATTTTAATATTGTTGCGCCACTCTACATTAACCAGAACTCGCAAATTCAGTCGATCTTAGATCCGCAGAAAGAATATTTAAGCTGCGAAATTTATAGCTTAGACAATGACAACTGGCAATTACATGCTAAAGGTAAAATTTTGTCCGCAGTCGAACCCGCCAGGAAAGAAAACTTGGAAGCGTTAAAGTTAGAGTTCGAGCAAAGTGAGTTAGATATCAAGCAGCATTATCAAAACTGCCAAGCAAAAGGAATTAATTACGGTAAAAGCTTCCAAGGAATAAAAGAACTATACGGTAAAAACGAACGGGCATTAGGCTTAATTGAATTACCCACTCATCTAGATAGTCAAGCATACAAATTCCATCCTGCATTATTAGATGCTTGCTTGCAAATAATCTTTGCCGCTTTACCCCAGGAATTACAAAGCAAGACTTATATACCCGTTGATATAGAAAAATTTACTCTTTATCGTCTTCCCGATCGCAAAGTTTGGAGTTATTTAGAATTAATCTCTTTGGAAAGCGATCGATGTATTGCTAATGTCTGGTTGTACGACGAAACAGGAGAACTGGTAGCCAAACTCCAGGGATTAAAGTCTCAGGTAATCAAATCTAAACCAGCCTGGCATGACTGGCTATATCAACAAAAGTGGCAACTCCAGCAATTAGCAACTCAGATTAACTTGTCCCAAAACGGTACTTGGTTGATTTTCAACGATCGCCATAATAGAGGCGAACAAGTCGCAGCACAACTAACCGCACACAATCACAAGTGTTGTTTAATTACTCGTGACGATATAGAAGATAATCCCCTGGCATACATCGATCTAGTTAAACAACACCCTTCCCTTACAGGCATTGTTTATCTTTGGAGTTTGGATAAAACGCAAGACTGGTTAGAATGCCAAAGCTACTTATATTTAGTACAGGCTTTAATTCAACATCCCCATAATCCTTCCCTCTGGTTTGTCACCCACAACGCACAACCAGTCAATGGCGATCGCTTAACAGAATCAAGCATCAGTAATAGCTGTCTTTGGGGAATGCAAAAAGCGATCGCTTTAGAACACCCTAAATTGAATTGCACTGGCATAGATCTAGACTCGCCCCAAAATTTACCAGATATTCTGATTCGAGAAATAGGCACGCAACAAAACGAACCAGTAGCATATAGAAATAATCGGCGTTATGTCAGTCGGCTGGTTAAATATAACCGACAAACTAGTAAAAAAAGCGATCGCCAGTTAAATCAACAGCTAGAAATTAAAGATCCTGGTAACTTAGACAGTTTGCAGTGGAAACCCTCTAGCCGACAACAACCACAAGATAATGAAATTCAAATCGCCGTAAAAGCCACGGGGTTAAATTTCCGCGATGTAATGGTGGCTTTAGATTTATATCCCGACAAAACAAAATTCCTCGGTTTGGAATGTTCGGGAATAGTTACCGCAGTGGGTAAAAATGTCAGTAGCTTTAAACTAGGCGATCAAGTTACGGCGATTTCCGACAGCAGCTTTAGTCAATATTTAAACGTCAATTCCCTTCTTGCCATCCATCAACCAGAATCTTTAAGCTTTGAGGAAATGGCGACTATCCCCGTAACTTTCCTTACGGCTTACTACACTCTCGTTCATCTAGCCAAACTCCAGCCAGGAGAAAAAATCTTAATTCACGCTGCAGCAGGGGGAGTAGGTTTAGCCGCCATCCAAATAGCCCAAAACATAGGCGCGGAGATTTATGCTACGGCTTCAACTCCCAAATGGGAACTACTCAAATCTATGGGAGTAACTAAGATTATGAACTCCCGCAATTTAGACTTCGCCGAAGAAGTTATGCCTGCAACCAATAATCAAGGTGTAGATGTCGTACTAAATTCTCTTTCAGGAGAATTTATCGCTAAAAGTATTGCGGTATTAAAAGATAACGGACGTTTCATCGAAATAGGCAAGCAAGACATCTGGACAAAGAACGATGTGCTAAGAGAAAAACTAAATATTAAGTATCACATTGTCGATCTGTGGCTAATTACCCAGGAAAAACCCGAACTAATCCAGCAAATGCTCGGTCAACTGTCACAGCAATTTATTGCCAAGCAACTAAAACCCCTGCCTATTACAAAGTTTGACAGCAATAAAGCGATCGCTGCTTTTCGCTACATGCAGCAGGGCAAACACCAGGGGAAAATAATCATTACCCCACCTTCACAGCACTTTGAAGGTACTTACCTAATTGCTGGCGGGATGGGTGCAATTGGCTTAAGGATAGCTCAATGGTTAATTGATAAAGGCGTGGAAAATTTAGTACTGATCGGACGTAACGATATCAAGCCCCAGTACCAAGACTTGTTAGAGAAACTACAGGAAAAATCCCATATTACCTGTATTAAAGCAGATATCAGCAATACAGAACAACTAAAGCAAGCCCTGAAGATAATAAAGTTAACTTTACCAACCCTAAAAGGCATAGTTCACTGTGCGGGAGTCACAAGCGATCGCACTATTGCCCAACAAGACTGGAATAGTTTTGCCAAAGTACTCGCGCCCAAAACTCAAGGGGCATGGAATCTACACGATTTAACTCAAGAATACGATCTAGAAAACTTCATCATGTTTTCTTCTGCGGCTTCTTTAATCGGTTCTTCAGGACAAGCAAACTATTGCGCTGCCAATGTCTTTCTCGATGCTTTAGCACATCTTCGCCGTAGCTTGGGATTACCTGGAATTAGTATCAACTGGGGTGCTTGGAGAAATACTGGATTAGCTGCCGATGCAAACATAACAGCAAGTTTAGAACAAAAAGGAATTAATGCGATCGAACCCGAACGGGGAATTGAGATTTTAGAAGAATTATTACTAGATAACCCCAGACAAATGGGAGTAATTCCAATCAATTGGGATACATGGCAAAAAAATAATACCGTCACTAATTTTTATGAAAACTTGATCGATGGCGATCGCTTTAAGACAGATTCGACCGAGAATAGTACTGTAAAACAGCAGTTATTAAACGCTAGTTACGAACAGAAAAAAATCTTGCTCGTCGAACAAATCAGCCAACAAGTAGGCAATATTTTAGGCACAAAAGATATAAATCAAATAGATTTAGAGCTAGGATTCTCTGAATTAGGATTAGACTCATTAAGCTCAGTAGAATTAAGAAACAAACTCCAGTCCATTTACAACATAAAGCTGCCATCGACAGTTATTTTCGATTATTTCAATATAAAATCTTTAGCTAATCACTTGTTATCATTGTTATTTACATCTAAGTCTCTATCCATTGAAGAACAAACAATTGTTGAAGAAAGGCAGCTATTAGATATTGAAAATATATCAGAAACAGAAGCAGAAAAATTATTGCTTCAAGAATTAGAAGACATCGATTTGTAACCTTTAAAAATAAAACATACAAAAGCTAATTTAAAATTGAAGTTAAAAGCGATCGCCCTGTCAAACATCCAACCTTTAAAATCTTTGTGTCTTCGTCCAGAACACGTAGCTGGATAAATCCAGAACACGTAGCTGGATAAACGCCTTGGTAAGAGTCAATAGAAAAATAAGAAACGCCATAACTAATGACTTATTGAATTTATACTTACGATTGACAATGCCATAAAGTCTAATCGTTGAGGATGTACAATCCAAATTCTTGTTTTATATCTTCGCTAATGTTTTTAGAATATAAAAACCTGGTTAATTTGCGTTTGAGTGGCGACAATAAGACTTTGATATCTTTTCTTTTGATAGAGGCTGCCAAAACATTGTTCATATCGTATAGAGTTGGTTCAAAGTCGGTTCGAACATAGATAGAACTTTCAAAGGGAAAAGGTTCAAAAACTTTGCCTTTCGCTCTCCAATATTCGACCAAATCTCCATGAGAGAAGAAAAGACCTTCATTGATAAATTTTACTAGTTCATCAAAATCCCAGCTATCTGGAGCATCACAAAGCTCGGATTTGACCGCAACCGTAGAGCCACAACTTTTGTAGAGCTCAGATTTGGAAACAATCTTGTTGGAGCTTTCGTAGTAAATGTATCCTTTATCGGCATAGAATCCATCTGGTGGCTCAGATGACTGACCTTTACCGTTCACAAATTCAGAGATTTTAGCACTTATGCAGTCATCCGAATCAACTACCATAATGTAGTCAGCATTGAGTTCTTTGCCAATCTTACGACCTATAAGTTCCTTTGCATCTCTATCCTGGGTCATATCTAGAAAAGATTGCTTGGGAGGAAGAAAATCAACTTGGTGATAAATCAAACCTGGATATGAGGGTAACTCGGGTTTTTCATGACAGACAATAGCTACTTTGAAATCTCGATCTGTCTGATTGTAAATTGATTTCACCGTTCTTTGAAGCAAATTACATGTATAGTTCCAGTCTTTTGAAACCTGCTTTGATTTTAGTGATATGGAATATAAAATCATTTGAAAAATAAAAAAACGAATAAATGATTAATAGCCAGTAGCTTCAACTAAGGTTATACTTGTTGTTTTTAAAACAATTATCATTAGTACCTAAGTTTATAGAATTGAAATGAATCAGAGAGTCTTTCCAGCTTGCTATTAAATTATTTTTATTTGAGTTATTACTCAGTTTTTTACAAACTTGCAATTTTAATATTGTATCAGTACATAACATATCTAATTATAATTTTTGGTTACTGCATAGACTTACTGTTATCGCAGATGAATTTTTGTCTTTTCAAAAAAAGGTAATGCTAAGGCTATATGCAAGACAATTGCCAATTGCATTAGTCGAGGAGAATACAACTTAAAACATTTTAAGAGAAATTCAAAAATACTTTTTACTGCTAGATTTGAGCAAAATAACACCATCTCGACCGAGTCAATAAGATAGCAAAATAGATTTATAAATACTTTGCTCGAACCATATCATTAATTAAACATTAACAAAATCATTTTCAGTTATATCTGCTGCATCCAAGATATTATTGTCATCCAATATAACGCCTACAATAGCATTACTATTATTAAAATCGCGAATAAATATTCTACTACCAAAATTATTGTTGACAATTGCAAGGTCGTTGAAACGAACTTGCTCAAAATGGAGTTTAGCGGAGACAGAGTTGGGACTTCTGAAGAATCAAGGTAGCCAGTGCTGGTATTTCGAAGGTTTGAGATATGCGATCGAGAATGTACTGGTAAAAGTTCACTCCCAGCTTGCGGCAGGTATCTACTAAGGCGAGAAAAATTTCCCAAGCTTGAGTTCCCACTTCAGTACGAGTGCCATTGGAAATTTTACGCTTATCTACTTCATCTGTAGGATTGCTAAACCACCAATCGAAATCGAAATCATAATTTGTTTCTATTTGAGAGTAAGGATTTTCTCCGTTAAAATCTTGCTCGATAAAGTCTTCCTCAGTAGTTGTTGCTGAATAAATATTTTGATTGAATTCTATTCCTTGGTAATTATCTAGATTAAATTCTATGTAACCAGGATCGTCCCAGATGTCCCAGAAATCGGAGTTACACATAGGATCTATAGTACTAATTACAGCAGATGAACCATCACCGTCGAGAAAGTCATCTCCCGCACCACCTAAAAGTTCATCGCTACCTCCTCCACCATAAAGAGTATCATTTCCCAATCCTCCATCGAGAGTATTATCTTTATAGTCACCGTATAGAACTTCATTCTTGGATGTATCTATCTGTTCGCTATCGGGAACATCTTCGGCGATCGCATTGTTATTAATATCGAGAGTATAATCAGTTTCTACCCCATCATGAGAATAAACTGTCGCATAATATTCCCCAGGGGCTAATTCTGCTGTAATTAGCTCGCTTTCAGTCTCATAAGCTTGAGAAATAGCTACTTCTTCTAGCTGTTCGTCGAGCAATAATAAATCTGCATCTGCACTCAAGCCTTCTAAACTAAGATTGAATTCTCCTGTTTCGGTAACGCTAAAAGCATAAATATCGTGTCCGTTATCGTCGCCAATAGTTTGGTTGATGGTTACATCATCGATATTGCCAAAATCAAACAGGGAATAGGATGGTAATTCCGAAGTGTTAGTAGAAGTTGAACTAGAATTATTAGTCATGGTTTTGTTCTCTCAGTTGTTTGTTCTGTGGTGACTTATTTCTGAGACAACTAAGGATATGCAGCACAAATAAAAAAATGCTACTCAAAAAACTTGAGTAGCTTTAAGATATTCCTGTTTCCAAGTAATTCAATCTTCTGCCCTTGGCTAATTTAGATTAGTTTAAACTACCCAATTACCACCAAAATCGCTAGCAGCGAAGGAATCTACTCCCCAACCACTGTAGAAAGAATCAATTGGCTCTAGCGGTATCCAATTTGGATCTTCAATAGGAGTATCAAAACCCAGAATTTGTTGTCCGACAGGATCGTAGCCAACATAGTTAGTATCTGGTGCGTAAGGAAAAATTTGACCAGTAGAAGGATCGACTACAGTTTGCCAGCCTCCAATGTATCCAACCCAATCTTGATGGATATCACCGTAAATTTCGCTGTTGTTTTGAAGAGTTTCCATGTAGCCATAAAAAGCATCGTTTGATTCATTGATAGCATTGACTAAATGCTGTCCGCCAAACCCAGGAGGCATCTGACCGTCGGGGGTCATCTGGGCTAATTCCATCGATTCATTCCATGCCCATTGCTCAAAGTTTCCTAAGAACTCAGTTTCTGCTCCCCAAAAACCGCCAGGATGTTCGTAAGGGTTGGGAAAAAGGGAATTAATGTGTTCGTTAAACGTAGCCTCATCCATAATATTGAAATTAGCTGTACCGACATATAGGCTATCTGTTGCAGTGTCAAAAGTATTCATATTCTGTGCCTTGGTTTATTTAATTGATATCTAAGAAACTTATTTTCTTTGTTCTATAGATACTTATTTCTGAGGCACAAAAAGGTATGCAAAATTTTGAGTACTCCACAAGACCCATTGATTTCTAAACTTAAAATCGATCAAAAAATAAGCACTCGTCCAGCTAGGTAGAGTGCCTAAAAATATATATTGCCAAGAAGCAACTTTTGGGGCTTTCAAGATATGCCTGATGCGATCGCCTTACTCAACTGTCGATCTATAGCGATTCTCAAAGTCATGAGGTACACTCAATGAACAATGAACTATCAACTATCAACAATTAATCGAGATTTATCTGTACCTCAACAGAATGAGAAACGCTATAAATCAATTCCAATCTTCCCAATCTTGATTGAAGATCGATGTGTCGGGAAAAGCAGTAGGGTTGCCGTTGTTATCTAATTGCTGCTTTAGTATTTTAAATTCTTCCTCATTGATAATGGCTTCATCTACTAATTGATAGGGCATGATTTCTTTTTCTAGACTAAACATAGCCGTTATCCCAGCGGCAGCACCCGAAGACCATTCAAAGGAATGTACTCGATAGGCAGCAGCAGCAACATGGCTAGTGGCAATACTTTTTCCTGCCACAATTAGATTATCAATTTCTTGAGGAATCATCGCTCTGAGAGGAATTTGGAAGGGATAGGCTTGTCCGCCACCTTTTCTCTCTCCTTCTCTTTCGGTATTACCAGCTTTTTCTGCAGGACTTTCGCTCATGCAGGGATGGAAATCGATCGCATAGTGACCGACTCCGACAGAATCGGGATAGATCGTAGCGCGAGTTCTACGCTTAATCTCTTCAATCTCCATATTTTTGTTGCCCACCGCCTCTAGACCATCAATTCCTTCCCAAAGCTGACGATAGGTAGAAGAGTCAAGATTTTGGCTGTAGTGTTCGTCACTATAGTCAGCCCGCGAAATATCCGTTTCGGCAATAGTAAAACCTTGAGAATAGCCAGGATATTCCCGACCGATAATTCTTCTACCTTCCCTGATATAAGGATATTTAGACAAGCCATGAGCTGTACCCATTGGAGAATCATATCCTGTAAGCAAGCGATGATTTGGTCTGGGTTCTTTAACCCCATCCCCTAGCTGAGAATCGGTAGTTCCTTTTACCAACCAATAAAAGTAACCCAGAGAATGGTCTTCTCCATGACTCAGGGTTTCTGTCCGCAATCCTCCCATCCAGCCACCAGGTTCTAGCTGACCGAGTTCTTCAAGCTGCTGGCGAGTATAAACCAAGTTATCTCTAGCCGTACCAGGACGGTAATCATTGCCCCAAGTCCAGTTTTGCATGGAAATATCTCCAGGGGTTGACTTGGTAAATTCGATTCCGCCAAACTTAGTCGTTTCTCCCTCTTCGGGACTCCAAATACGACGATAGGTAAACACCAAGTCAAAATCTGCCAGTCTTTCTAGCTCGTAGCTATAGTAATTTTTGTGGCGATCGTAAAAGCTGGGTTTCCTGTGTTCTTGAGCTTCTTCGGTAGCCTCCATTGCAAAGGTATAGGTAAATCCTTGAGTACAGTAGGGATCTCCTTCTATGCTAGAAGAAGAGGGTTCGCGAGCCGATAGGGGATCTATCCCCAAGCGATAGGGAATGTCTGTTAGTCCAACAATTTCACCAGTCTCGGTAGCCTCAATTACGTACCAGTCTGCTGCTGTGTCAGAACTCGCTGCGGGAATAAAGCGAATTATTTCCTTACTGAACTTACGAGAGTCTTCATAGCTATAGGCATCTTCGATAGTGCTAGACAGGGGTAGAGCATTGAGAGGTAAATATTTGCTCTTAGGACTGTGCTGAATGGCGATCGCGCTGGTTATTTGTTTCCCAGACCCTTCTCCTTCTACGGTTTCAATTGACAAGTCTTTGACTACCGTAGCGGGAAACCAATGCAGCTTTCCTTCTCCTTTGGCTTCTGCTTCTTTTAGCTGCTGCCACATAATTTTATGGGCATCTTTGGGTAAAAAACAAGACTCGCTTACCCAACAGTCGCCAGGATTTAATTGGTTATAGTAGTCGGCAATTCTCTCTCTAAATTCTAGATAACCACGGGGGAAGAAAAGCCGAGAGCGTTGAGTTGTTCTTTCGTCTAGCGCAGACGTACCCTGAGATGAAATTTGACCGCCAACCCAATCAGTTATCTCGGTCATACAAACTGTTTTACCCCCTATTAGTGCTTCGTAGCTTGCGGCGACTCCCGATAAACCTCCTCCAACCACCAGTAGCTCGCATTCAACCGTACGGTCTGGAGTGGGTTGAGATGCAGCTTGAGCCACCGATTCTAAATTCCAAGTTAGTAAACTGATAGGAACTGAAACTAAAAATCCGATC
>JBCDCO010000200.1:0-10327 GCA_039181635.1 Cyanobacteria bacterium P01_G01_bin.19
CAATCGTGCCTGAAATTATGCCTGGTAATAAGTAAATCTTGGATTGCGATCGCCAACTTTGCTGTTCGATGATATAGTCAATTGGCAACGTCGAGCGAGGGATACTTACTACCACTAAATACTTTACATCTAGCTCTCGATTCTCCCAGGGAATAACTCTCGTGGAGAAAGCTTGTTGGCTAATTTGCAAATCTAGTTTTTGCGCGCGATCAAGAGTCGATAACTCCCCTAGATTTTGTTGCAGATTGACTAGTAGGTCTTTGCTTGTGGGTGCCACTTCTTTACTAGACCTTTCTAGATTGCTGGCAACGATCGAGCTATTTCGGTCTATGATTGCAACCCTGCCCCAGGAGTCGGGATTAATCGTCGAAACGTATTCCTTTAACATTAAAGGCAAGGAAGTCGCGGCTTGCTCCGACAAGTTAGCATTTTCAATTTCTGAAACGTTTTCTAAATACACCAAAAGGCGATCGCTAATATTTTCGACATAATTATTAGCAATGCGATCGTTGTTTTTTTTCTGTTTCTGGGTCGATAAATATTCGACCATGCCAACTGTTCCTACAGAATTAACAGTAAGTAAAATAAATACTGCTAAATATAACCATATATCTCTGGCGCTAAAATATGGAGTACCTACAGCATCTCTTAATTGTTTAATTCGATTTCTTAACTTCATAGATTTACGCAATAAACTAAAAAAAGAGATGCTGATAAAAAGGCGATCAATTGTTATGGGATGTTAAATTTCAAGCTCGATCAATTTCACTTCTAAGGCGCGTCATCAATTGATTGCTGTGAACCATTCTTTGCTTAGGGGCTAAGTCCTAGAAAGAGAATATAGTTCTCTTTGCGAGAAAATTTTGATCGTGTAATGTATCAAATTCTTTTACTTTGTTCTCTGATTGATGGTGGCAAAAGCTTCAGCCACATATGACGTTGCAAAGACAAGCCGATAAATGCGATCGCTTCATTGATGGCAGCTAACCAAAACTATTAAATCCCAGCCGAGCTATGGGTATGACGAGACCCAGCCGATAAATCTGGTTAATCCAATATTTTGTAAATTATAGTGATTTTTAATTATGGATGACAAAATTCAGTTAAAAGTTAAACAATACGCTGTCTATTGGCGTCAATTTTTCAACAGACTGTTGTATTAGCCAAAAATAGGTCAGATTTGATTCGCTATGCGACTGACACAATTCCATCAAAAAGAGGGATGTCATAAATTAACAACATAATTTTCGAAGAAACTATCGAAGCTAATATACAACTCCCTCTTTAAACTCTTTTATCAAGAGAAACCTATTAAACTTACTTAAATAAATACTTACTATCTAATTTAAGTGGTTTTGCGGTAGGGAACTTTAGACATGTAGTTGATATTGGTAGCAGAACTGGCACTAGGAGCATTGGCTCTTGTAGGCAGGCTGCGTGCCATTTCTAAATACAAAGCAGGGCTGCCTGCTTTGGGCTTCGCTTCTTGAGGAGTATAACGACGCACTTCGCTTTGCCAAATAATTTGAGGGAAGCCCAAAATAGAGCGATAGTACTCGTCATAACGAGGAGACTGGATGTTGAAAGGGCGTTCCCCTTCTTGACGACCAGCAAGCACTCGGCGACGTTGGTAAGGTACGATATCATAACCGAAGTTGTCCATATACTCTTCGCTGTCTAGCAATTCGTCTATGAAACCTTCGATACCTTTTGTCGCTACCTTAATCGACCAGGCAATTTTTTCTCTTTCGTTGTATACATCTCGCCCTAATACTCTTTGGACGCACTGTTCTACGAAGCGATAGTTGCTGTTTTTGGAATAGAAACTATTATAAAAAGTTTCTGACAGTAGCAATCCACGAATAAAGTCACGAACGGTAATTTGACCGTTGCGCAACTGCGATTCTAAAAATATCTCGCGATCGGCACGAAAAGCATGAAAAAAGATTTGGCGATATGCCGCTTCAATCAAGTCATTCATTTCAGACAAAGAAAGCAAGCTCTCTGCTGAATAAATTCTGGGCTGGTCATCCCCGCCAACTTCGTATCCTGAGACACGAACATTTTGAGAACTAGGCTTGTAGCCTAATAAAGGAATAGACAAGTCAAAACCTCCGTCTATTGTGCAGTGTATTAAAATTCTTAGTCCCAATCATACGGTAGATAGGGAATCGAGATGAACAACAGTAACAAAATATTACAGAGTTATGAGCTAAATTTTCGTTGCTTAATCCCTTTAGTATTCAGGTATCTATTAATTCGTTTCGTCTCTACCAACCAGAGATTGCAAACGCTGTTTTCTCCACGCTACGAGATTTTGCTGCCGACTCTTGGGTTGTATTCACGCGCGATTCCGCACAGAAGGTTGCAGTATTAAATCCGCCAAATCTCTTGACCGTACTGCTACGCAAACGCAAATCTGGATTGACAAACCAAAAACGTTCGATGATGCTCATAGTTTCGTATTCAGTGATCAAAACTAGACCATCTTCTTCATCCATACTATATTCTCCTGCGACAGGTACGATTTCTGCATAACCTCTCTCTCTCAGCAGTTTGCCTTTGCGGGGATTTTCAGGGTCTGGTATCAGAGCAAAAACGGTTGTTCCTTTATGGTCTTCATTTTCCTTATCCCATGCCATCGAACCATCCCAACTGACAAATGCACCCCCGATCGCCATCGCTGGATCGACATCGTGCATTTCACAAATTTTGGCAATTTTTTCGTCTCTTGCTTCTAAGAACTCTACATTGATATTCGAGCCGCCGCTTTCTGCTCTTCTAAATGGTAGATGATGAGTCGTACGTTGCGATCGCCATTTTCCCGCGCTTTGCTGAAAAAACTCCTTGGCATCTTTGATTGAATTCATAAATTTATAATTTTTTTTTATCTCTTGTATAAATAAATATATCGATATTTCTCAAACTTTTGCTTGGCATCTCCAGTTTCTAGTTCATTTTAAAATTTTTTCCGCATCAATTTACACCAAAAACTACATTCAGCGATAAGTATTTTATAACTTTTTGTTGCTTTAATTAATTATTGCTTGACATCGTAGACAACTTGTAGTGCCGATGCTAGATTTGATCTAAATCCAATCGTAGATAGGAAGAATCGCATATCAGCCAAGCTAATTAAAAGTAAAGGAGTAGTAAAAATGGATTTTTCAGCTCAATTAAGTATCGAACAACAATTTAAGTTAAAAGTTCTTCAAGAGCAGGTTCAAAGTTTAGATAAAGAGCAAGCGCAGCAATATTTACTAGAAATGTTTCGCCAGATGATGGTTAAAGATAATTTGGTTAAAAACTTGCTGAAAGATTATTAGAATTACAGTTAACTTAGTTAATAAAGCAACTCAAGAGTGTAGTGTAGAGCGTTCGATTTTAAAACCAAGAGATTGCGTGACAAGAAAGTTATCTTGTATTAGATATCGAACGTTAAGGCTTGGAAAACTTAAATAGTATAGCTATTTGTTTCGCTTTGAAATCGATAGATTCGAAGGTTCTGAAGCCTGACTCTCGCTACAAAACAGTCTTCTGTTACATTTACTTAATCTTAGAAAAGAAAGAAGACAATTTGTAACAATACTCATTATTAGGGTCTCTGCTCGTATCAGAAATAGGTCTGGTTTAATGTAACGTCTTATTTATCAGTGCTTTCGATCAAGAGCGAATTATTAAAGAATAATTTATTTATGCCATGGTGGTTAATTATTCGGAAACATTACCTCTTAGAATAGAAGAATGCAGTGAGTAAATATACTAGGCAATAAATCAATGGAAGCAGAGAAACTGAGTCATGAAGCATTGTTGTCGGGAAGAGAGTTGCAAATTGTCGAGCTAGTGGTAACGGGGTTGAGCAATCACAAGATCGCTCAACAGTTGGAGATTAGCAAAAGAACTGTTGATAACCACATCAGTAACATCCTCAAAAAGACCAACACGGCTAATCGTGTTGAGTTAGTGCGCTGGTCTTTGCAGTGGGGAAAAGTATGTATCGATAATGTCAACTGCTGTTCTCTACCCAGTTTGAGTCATGCAATAGACTACAATGAACTGGTGCAATAGTATAAAAGCACCAATATTTTTTCTGGCGATCGCACTACTGAGTCTATTTGGTTGCGAGGGGTCAAAGTATATTACTCCTCCGACTCAAACAATTAATGCGGCATTGAATTCTCCTAGTGCAGAAGGATTTGCCAACCTTTCTTATGATGGTCGCTACTTAATTTATCACAGCGATCGCAACGCTCGACGTAGCGTATTTCTCTACGATCTTCAGCGTCGTCGATCGATACCCATGCCTGGTTTGAACCAGCCAGGGAGTATGCAATATCAGGCAGATATTAGTGCGGACGGAAGATACATAGTTTATGTATCTGAACAGTTGGGTAAAACAGACATTTTTTTGTACAATCGCGCGACCGCTAGAAGTCAAAACTTGACCAGAAGCTTTATTGGCGAAGTCAGAAATCCTAGCATCAGCGGTAACGGCAGATTTGTTTCTTTTGAGGGAAATCGTTCGGGACAATGGAATATTGAAATATACGATCGAGGGGCTGGGATTGAATTTTCTCAACCTAGTATCTTTCCCAATAGCTCTAGTTCGGATAGTTCGGAAGAAAGATGAAGTGGATTATATCGTCTTTCTCAACCGTAAATATAGATACTCTTTTAATCAATTAAAACTTGTAGATTACATAGATGAATTTTGTCTCTAAAGCAAATTAAGTATTAGAGAAAATCGAAGCAACAATCTTATCATTTGTATCGAGAATAACTATAGTTTAGATTATCGATGCGCCAAATAATTTTACAATAGGATTAAGATAATAAATTTGACAGTTACGTCTAATACTTAATGGCGAGCATATCAACTGCTTTGCACCCCTTACTTATTTCCTGTAAACTAGGCTGGCAACTAGAAACTCTCTATATCCATTAATCTTAGTTGTTCAGTAGCAAACAATTTAGTAAACCCAGTAATTCAAAAGCAAAGAATAATGCCATCGCCAAATAACCCGCGTCGGACAAAAATTGTTGCCACAGTAGGTCCAGCTACATTAAAGCCCGATGTTCTGCATAAATTGATCAAAGCAGGTGCAACTACCCTGAGAATTAACTTTTCTCATGGAACGCAGCAAGATCATCAAAAAGCGATTAGGTTAATCAGACAAACTGCTTTTGAATTAGATCAGCCAGTAGGGATTTTACAAGACTTACAGGGTCCCAAAATTCGCTTAGGTAAATATGCCAGTGGCAAAATCAATCTTCAGAAAGGCGATCCCTATATTCTGACCAGCAGAGAGGTGGAGTGTAACCAAGAAATAGGTTATGTAAGCTATCAAAAACTGGCTTTGGAAGTCCCCGAAAATGCCACCATTTTGCTTGACGATGGCAAAGTTGAAATGAAAGTGGAGAAAATAGATAAGGCAAATCAGGATTTGCACTGTCGAGTAGTTGTTGGCGGCGACCTTTCAAGCAATAAAGGGGTGAATTTTCCTGGGGTATGTCTATCGGTAAAAGCTTTGACCGATAAAGATCGTGAAGATTTGATGTTTGGCTTAGATCAGGGTGTAGACTGGATTGCATTGAGTTTTGTCCGCAATCCGCAAGATATTTTAGAAATTAAGGATTTGATTTCTAGTGCGGGTAAATCCATTCCTGTAATCGCCAAAATCGAGAAGCATGAAGCGATTCAACAAATGGATGCTATTTTGTCTCTTTGCGATGGGGTGATGGTTGCCAGAGGAGACTTAGGCGTCGAACTACCCGCAGAAGATGTTCCGATTTTACAGAAGCGTTTGATCACGACGGCTAATAGGTTGGGTATTCCAATTATTACCGCAACCCAAATGCTAGATAGCATGGTCAATAATCCTCGACCGACTCGCGCTGAAGTATCTGATGTCGCCAATGCCATTTTAGATGGTACTGATGCTGTCATGCTATCTAACGAAACAGCGGTAGGGAATTATCCCGTTGAAGCAGTGGAAACGATGGCGACGATCGCCTGTAGAATCGAACAGGAACAAAAAACCAATAATCTCGAACGTAGAAAACGATCTATCACCCACGCCATATCGGCTGCAGTTGGTCAAATTGCCTCTCAACTAGATGCTGCTGCCATCATGACCTTAACTAAAACGGGGGCAACTGCGCGTAACGTGTCTAAATTTAGACCAAAAACACCAATTTTGGCAATTACTCCTCATGTTTATGTTTCTCGGAGGTTGCAGATGGTTTGGGGAGTTAAGCCTTTGCTAGTTTTGGATTTGGCATCGGCTACCCAGACGTTCCAAGCGGCAATCAATGTCGCTCAAGAGAAAAATTGGCTATCGGCTGGAGATCTAGTCGTGATGACTGCGGGAACCCTTCAAGGGGTAGCGGGATCGACGGACTTGATCAAGGTAGAACTGGTAAAAGCTATCTTGGGAGAAGGTTCGGGAATCGGACAGGGTGCTATCAGCGGAAGAGCCAGAGTAGTTCATAATGTCAAGGAAATTAACGACTTTAATCCTGGGGAAATATTAGTAGCTTCTTCGACCAATGCTCAGTATGTGGATATTATTCGTCAGGCTTCAGGTATCATTACCGAGGAAGACAACCTAACCAGCCATGCTGCTGTAATTGGCTTGAGACTGGGTATTCCCGTGATTGTCGGTCTCAAAAATGCTACTGAAATAATCAGAGAGGGCGCAATTCTCACTTTAGATGCCAAACGCGGCATGGTTTACTCTGGCGCAGCAGGAAGAAATTAAGCAGGAACTAAAGATCGACAGATATTATAAATGCCTGGAATAGTTTACTTAGTTGGTGCTGGCATAGGTGACGAGGAGTACTTAACTGTTCGAGGTAAGCGGTTGCTAAACATAGCAGAAGTTTTAATCTACGATGCTTTGGTAGACGAACGGCTACTAAAATTGACTTCAGAAACCTGTCTCCAACTCTGCGTTGGCAAACGAGGTGGCAAAGCTAGCACACCTCAAGCAGAGATCAATCGGCTATTAATTGCCTATTGTCTTCAGGGCAAACAAGTAGTCAGGCTCAAAAGTGGCGATCCCTTTATTTTTGGTCGCGCCAATGAAGAAATTGATGCGCTTCGACAAGAAGGTTGTGATTTTGAACTAGTTCCTGGCATATCTTCAGCCTTAGCAGCACCTTTGCTAGCGGGGATTCCTCTAACCGACAAAAACTTAAGCCGTTGTTTTACAGTTCTGAGCGGGCATCAGCCAGAACTTTTAGACTGGTCAGCTTTGGCTAAGATTGATACTTTGGTTGTATTAATGGGGGGACGTTCTTTAGCAACCATAGTAGAAAAGCTAGTCGAATATAAGCGATCGCCTGATGAACCAATTGCGATCATTCGTAACTGCGGTAGAAAAGAACAAGAGATATTTTGGGGATCTTTAACCGATATGGTAGAAAAGACTCTAGGCAGATCTCTTTCTCCTGCGATTATTATTATTGGTCGAGTCGTACAACTCAGTCCAATCTCCTTATTTAATATGGTTTCTCTTCCCCTAACCGATCAAACCATTTTAGTAACTCGCGCTCAGTCTCAGTCGAGCAAATTTACAGCTCTACTACAGCAGCAGGGTGCAAAGGTAATTGAAATGCCAGCTTTGACAATAACTGCTCCTTCTAGCTGGAATGATCTAGATAATGCGATCGCTAACTTGGGTCAGTTTCAATGGTTGATTCTGACTTCAGCTAATGGAGTGAACTACTTCTGCGATCGCTTGGACGCTTTAGGTTATGACGCTCGTGCTTTAGGCGGAGTCAAAATTGCGGTTGTAGGTCGCAAAACTGCTGCTGTTTTGGCACAAAAGCAACTAAAACCCGACTTTATTCCTCCAGACTATGTTGCAGACTCTTTGGTGGCTAATTTCCCCGAACAGTTGACAGGACAAAAGATCTTGTTTCCCCGTGTAGAATCGGGTGGCAGGGAAGTGCTGGTTAAAGAATTATCTAACCAGGGCGCAGAAGTAGTTGAGGTTGCAGCTTACCAATCTCAATGTCCCGCACAAATCGATCTATTTGCTTGGCAAGCTTTACAAAAAAGGCAAATAGATATTGTGACTTTTGCCAGTTCTAAAACAGTACAAAACTTTTACCAGCTATTAAAACAGCAGGTAGAGTCAACTGACATAATTCACTCTTTATTAAAAGATGTTTGTCTTGCTTCTATTGGACCCCAAACATCCAAAACCTGTCGCGAATTGTTGGGCAGATTCGATTTAGAGGCAAAGGAATATACTTTGGAAGGATTAACCGCAGCGATTATAGATCGCATTCACCATGGTTGATTGAAATAAAAAAAAGATTGGCAGAATTGAACAGTTTCAGAATTGCAAACATCCAAGGGGTTTCATAAGTACCAATGCAAAATTATTTGTGCATTCTATATTCCTTTTCCCTTTCCCCTTTTCCCTTTCCCCAATCTAAACTATCCAATTAAATTTGCACGACTACTTATCTATCAATCAAAAGCCGATATTAAATAATCTTTGATAGTCAATTGATACTCTTCTATAATCACTGGTTGACCTATCTCAATCTTACTTACACTGCTCCATTTTATTGGTATTTTTTCCTGTCCTGGAGGCGAATAATTTTTGCAGCTAACCACAGCTACATCAAAGCGACAAGGAGATTCTGCCCAGCGGGGATGTTTAGCCAAAAACCAGGATGCTGTTTGAATAATCTTCGCCTGCTTGGTAGCATCAACTGCTAGTAAACCATCTCGATCCCAGTTATTCGCACTGCGAGTTTTTACTTCTACAAAAGCAATCTGATTATTATTTTTTTCTCGCGCAATGATATCTATTTCGCCCCATCGAGAACGCCAATTCTGCTTTAATAACCTGTAGTTATGTAATTCCAACCATCTTCCGACCAATTCTTCTCCGAGAGTGCCAATGTTAGTCATGGATTTACTCGATCGCTCGACCAACTGCGGTCTTCTTCTAATTTATAAATACAGCGTTGTTGAGGATTACCTTTTAATTGCAGATGGTCTACCTGGTTAGGAATCAACAACAACAAGCAAAAATTGTCCAAAGGAAGATTGGGATCGAGGGGGTCTACGTCAAAGGCTGATTCATCTGCCACTGGTTGAGCGGGATCTGGCCAAGCAAACTGCGATCGCGCCGAGTCGGATAAATTATGCCAGGTAATTTTACGCGCTTTTTGTAGTTCTAAGTCTGCTTCTTCAACAGTAACCAGACGTAAATTTCCACTAATGCGGAATTGTTCGCGAGTTTTGGTGAAGTACCAGCAAATCTCTGATTTTGATTTATGTGCAATGTCCTGGATTTTGCTGCTGCGAGCATCAGTGATAATTTTTATGGTACTATGTTCGTCTTCTAAAAAGCCTCTAAATACCACCGTTCGGTTGGCTGGATTGTCTTGAGGATTGACCGTAGCTAGTTGAAAATAGCGAGAATGAGGTTTGGAACGATTACGATGGATGGCACTGGATAAAGGCGATCGCCAAGGAGGTAGCATATATCAGTTGAAAGTTGGTAATTGAGCAGAGATATTTCAACCTCTAAAGTGCAGTCTATCAAATGACTTGATCGAGATCGCACTATTTAGATCGAGACCACGGTTATGGTGAAGCAGATTATTTAAAATTTTCTCAGCTTTGCAGTTTTTTGCATGAATTTACAAACTAATCAAAAAGTTATAATTCGTCTGGCAAAACCAGAAGATGAACCTAAGATTATCAACATTCAATACAGTTCGCTAAAAGTGCTGGCAGCGAAGGATTATAATTATGCTCAAATGAAGGCTTTGCTTAGAAGTAAAAGCACCCCCAGAAAATCCCCAGAAACTATTTTTGTTGCCGAGATTAATGGAATAACGGTGGGTTTTGCTTCTCTACTTCATTCCCTCAACATGATAGGTGCTGTTTTTGTCGATCCCTCATTTACCCGCAGAAGTATCGGCACTTTGCTACTAAAAAAAATAGAACAAGAAGCTACAAGTAAAAAGATTCCCGTTCTTTGGGTTTATTCTTCTTTAACTGGTTATAACTTTTATAAAGCTAATGGCTATCGGACTATTGAGAAAACTTACCTACCCCTTTATTCGACCTACGTTCCCTGCATAAAAATGAAAAAAAGGCTGTTGCCAATTTCTTATAGAGAAGTAATCTTAGAAATCATTCAGTTAAACATTGCATTACTTATAATTGCAATCGCAATTTTATCTTGGTCGATCTAACAGGCGATCGATAAAAATAATCAGTATTCACCTCAAACTAATGCTTGATTTACGGTCTGACATTGACCGTATAGGTAAGAGAGAAAGGAGAAAAAGA
>JBCDCO010000201.1:0-10211 GCA_039181635.1 Cyanobacteria bacterium P01_G01_bin.19
ACTAAATCCGAAGATTTCGTTCGACTTGCATGTGTTAGGCATACCGCCAGCGTTCATCCTGAGCCAGGATCAAACTCTCCATGATGAACTTACTCCATCAATTCGATGATTGATTTTTCGCTCTTTTCTTGTTACCATTATCAATTAACTTAATCTAAAACTAATTCTAGATTAAGTTTCTTTAACGGGATGGATTTTAATTGTTTTCTAATCCAAAAAGCTGTGTTTAAAAAAACCGTCAAACTATTGATTTGTCTAGGTTCTGACCGCTGAAGAGCGACTCTTGTCTCTCAACCGCGCATTTACCAATATAAATAACCTATTTCTAAAAGTCAACCCCTTTGCCAAAGTTTTTTCTGATTCTTTTTCCTCTTTCTTCTCAAATCCTCTCGTGCTATCTTGTTTGGGCAGATAATTAATTTAATAATCTAATTTTTTCTATGTCTTTATCTTTTCAGGAAGTTATAGCCACTTTAAATAAATTTTGGAGCGATCGCGGTTGTTCGATCGCTCAACCTTATGACACAGAAAAAGGTGCGGGAACTAAAAACCCCAATACATTTTTAAGAGCATTAGGTCCAGAGCCTTGGTCTGTTGCATATGTCGAACCTTGCCGAAGACCAACGGATGGTCGATATGGAGAAAACCCCAATCGTTTCCAACATTATTATCAGTATCAGGTTCTGGTTAAACCCTCACCCGACAATATTCAAGAAATATACTTAGACTCACTAAGAGCATTAGGTATAAATCCCGAAGATCATGACGTTCGGTTTGTAGAAGACAATTGGGAAGATGCTGCTGTAGGTGCTTGGGGTGCTGGGTGGGAAGTATGGCTGGACGGAATGGAGGTAACTCAATTCACTTATTTCCAGCAATGTGGTGGAATTGATTGTCGTCCCGTGTCTATCGAGATCACTTATGGTTTGGAGAGATTAGCGATGTATCTGCAAGACGTAAATGCTATTACTAAGATCAAATGGAATGATCGCTTAAATTATGGAGATATTTTTCTGCAGGGAGAAATAGAACAATGTACTTATAACTTTGAAGCATCCGATCCTGACTTATTGTTTAATCTGTTTACTTTGTATGAAAAAGAAGCAAAACAATTAATCGACCGCGGTTTGGTTTTACCTAGCTTAGACTATGTCCTTAAATGTTCCCATAGTTTTAATTTGCTAGATGCCAGAGGAGTCATTGCCGTGACAGAAAGAACGAGATACATCGGTCGTATTCGCAGCATGGCAAAACAAGTAGCTCAATTGTATTTGGAGCAAAGAGAAAGTTTAGGCTTTCCCTTAGCCTAGAAAATACAGCCAGAATTTAATTGACAAGAACGATAAGCTGTAAACAAACTAAATTTGAGCAGTGCTTTGTTACCAAATTCTTTAGCCCAGCATCAGACGCGATCAAGCATTAATTTGCTAGGTGCTTATTTAAAATATTAATTTCCAGTGCCGCCAAGATGATTTGAACTATACCGTTACATTCAGTAAACAAACTCACACAAGTTATCTCATCATCCAGCTTAACTATCGCTAGATGGGTTTTATGAGCTAATTTCGTTGATAGATGAGAAAAATAAAAATTATCAAAATTAGATTGTATTGGCTTTTACTCGATCCATTGTTTCTCCTATTGAGTCACAAATATCTGTTAAAAAGACTCAATTTAAACCTTGGTTTATTATTGGATGAAGCCGTAAAAATGCCAAACCAATATCTTTAAGTTTTAAAGCTGAAAAAACACTTTATCATTGTCAGCGATCAATTGTAGCTGCGGAAATTGTTTTAGTTCTGACAGGTTCTAAATAAAGATATTCAGATCGGTAATAAATATCGTGATTGAGTTGCTTCAATATTTTGGTTCATAAGAAATTGGAGATTTCGAATATCTGATTTTCATAGGCTTCATTTATATTCAAGTATTCAAGGCTAGATTTTTAATACTCACACTATTAAGAGTTATTTTTAGTCGATAAGTTCTTCTCAGAGATATATCTCCAGCTTTTGTTTCTCTGCGCAATTTTGTAGACAAGGTATAAATCATATATTATCAGGCAAAAAATTTTAATTTATTGAAAAGCATACTTTGGTTTACTGAGAGTTCACTAAAGATTTACTGAAAAATTTTGTCAAAAGTTTTGATAAAAAGAAGTATTATAGAAAATCTAAAATGATTATTTTTGTAAAAAAAATTTGTAGATTTTTATGAGTAATTTAGTTAGTAAGTTTTCTCGACGTTTATTTTTAAGCATTACTACGGCTGCCTTGGTTATTGCGTTCAGCACAAACGCCAGTGAAAAGCTGACAGCACAAAACACAACAGAAAAGATAGGCGGACAAGTCAATATCTATTCTTCTCGACATTACAATACTGACGATCAGCTGTATGACGACTTTACAGAACAGACAGGTATAAAAGTCAACATGATTGAAGGTAAAGCTGACGAACTGATCGAAAGAATTAAAAGCGAGGGGGAAAATAGTCCCGCAGATATTTTAATTACGGTAGATGCAGGAAGATTATGGCGGGCGGATCAAGCTGGAATGTTTGCGCCTGTGGAGTCAGAGGTATTAACGGAAAAAATTCCAGCTTATTTGCGCCACCCCGAAAATCTTTGGTTTGGTTACAGCAAAAGAGCTAGAGTAATTATGTATAACAAAGACAAAGTCAAACCCGAAGATATCTCCACCTACGAAGATTTAGCCGATCCTAAATGGAAAGGGAAAGTTTTAGTACGTTCTTCGAGCAATATTTACAATCAATCTTTAGTTGCGGGAATAATGGAAGAGAAGGGAGAGGAAGCAACTGCAGAATGGATTACAGGGCTAGTGGCAAATTTAGCTCGTTCTCCCCAAAGTAATGATACGGGAAACATTGAAGCTGTAGCAGCAGGAATAGGGGATATAACTATTGCTAACACTTATTATCTAGCTAGATATGACGAGCAACCAGAAGTGTTCGATAAAGTTGGTGTAATTTATCCTAATCAGGAAGGTCGAGGTACCCACATTAACATTAGCGGTGCGGGAATGTTAGCCAGTGCGCCTCATCAAGAACAAGCGATCGCTTTTCTGGAATATTTAGCTAGTGAAAAAGCACAAGAATTTTTTGCTTTGGGCAATAATGAGTATCCAGTTGTAGAAGGAACTCCTATAAATCCTGTAGTTGAAAGTTTTGGTGGTGATTTTAAGGAAGATACTACTAATGTTGCAGCATATGGGAAAAATAATGCAGATGCGGTTAAGATTATGGATCGTTCGGGGTGGAAATAATCTCATCGCTTAGATAAATCAATGAAACAATTTCTCGGTCTGACAGCATCAACTAGTATTGTGTTGACAACTGCACTATCGGTAAAAGCAGAGTCGCCTTTATCTATTATTTATCCACCTCTAGAACATACAACTGTCGCCGAGAAAATCTTTTTTATTGGAACAGCTCCTCCCCAGCAGCCAGTTTTTATCAACGGCAAGGCGGTTGAAAATAGGAGTAATTCTGGTCATTTTGCCCCTAGCCTTCCTCTGGAAGTAGGGGAAAATAAATTTAGAATTCGCTACGAAGATGAAGAAATAGAGATTAAGGTTTTTCGCGATCGCGGTCGACCAGAAGTACCAAAAGAATTGAGTTTTGCTACCAATTCTCTGTTGCCGAATGTTGATCTCGAGCGCTTACCTGGAGAGCCAATTTGTTTGAGTGCGATCGCTCCAGTAGATGCCGAGGTTTCAGCAAAAATAGGTCAGAGCAAAATTGTCTTGCTTCCACAGGTAGAGTCGGTCGATCTACCGCCCAATTCTGCCGTTTTAACCGAACAAGATAGTCCCCAAGTTACATCTGGCATTGGTATATACAAAGGATGTACGGTTTTAGATCTGCCTCGAAATTATGGCAAGCCGACTTTTGATTTAGAACAGAATGGAGAAGTTATCACAGAAATGGGGGAAGGAAATATTAAAATACTTTCCCCCAAAGATATCGAAGTAGTAGAAGTTATTGCAGATGCTGGTGTAGCTAGAACTGGAGCTAGCACCAATCATTCTCGTATGACGCCTTTGCCCAAAGGAAGCAGAGCCAGAGTAACGGGTAGTGAAGGTGAATGGCTGAGATTGGATTATGGTGGTTGGATTAAAGCCGAGGAAACCAAACCTATCTCTGGAAATATATTGCCTCGCTCGATTATTCGCAGCGTGAGAGCAGTACAAAAAGAATCGGCGACAGAAATCACTTTTCCGCTACAGTTACCAGTTCCTGTAGAGATAAAGCAAAAGGAGGATAGCATTACCCTATCTCTGCATAATACTACAGCTCAAACCGATACTATTCGTCTCGATCCAGATCCTTTAATTAAACGTTTGGATTGGCAACAAGTATCGCCCGATCGAATTGACTACACTTTTGAGCTTAATAGCGATCAACAGTGGGGCTACGATCTTCGTTATGAAGGTACGAGCTTGATCCTATCTTTGCGTCATCCACCTCAACTAAAGCCATTACTGAACTTTGACGAGCGATCGCTTGGCAATAACTCGCCTCAAGATCCCGTCGATCTGCCGTTGATTCGCAAACCATTGAACAATATCTCTATCCTTTTAGATCCAGGGCATGGCGGACAGGAGTTGGGCGCGAGGGGTCCTACTGGCTATCCCGAAAAAGATATTAATTTGTTGATCACTAAATTGGTCGAACAAGAACTAATTAATCTAGGTGCAGAAGTCCATTTGACTAGGACAGAAGATAAAGACGTATCTCTTCAAACTAGAGTAGAAATGATTGATAAGATAAAACCAGATCTTGCTATTTCAATTCATTACAACGCCCTGCCTGATAGTGGAGATGCCGAAAACACGAAAGGCATTAGTACTTTTTGGTACAACACTCAAGCTCACGCTCCTGCTGTGTTTTTGCATGAATATCTAATTAATAGTTTAAATCGTCCTGACTATGGAGTTTTTTGGAACAACTTGGCTTTAACTCGTCCCCATACCGCACCGTCAATTTTATTAGAGTTAGGCTTTATGATTAATCCTGAAGAATTTGAGTGGATTACAGATAGTTCAGAGCAAAAAAAATTGTCGAAGGCGATCGCCAACGGAATTCAAGAATGGTTTGCATCTGTCGAAAGTAATTAGTTAGAGCAAATTTTATGAGTTGGCTAATCTTGGCTGCTAGCGGTATATTTTCAGGCGTTTTATCAGGACTGCTGGGTATCGGCGGAGGATTTATTATCGTTTCGCTGCTGGTAGCCTTGGGTTATCCTCCAATTCAAGCTGTGGCTACTAGCAGTTTGGTAATTGTTTTGAGTTCTAGCACAGGCAGCTTTTATAATTGGCGTAGCGGATATTTAGACCTCAAAAGGGTTTTTTACATTGCTCTTCCTGCTATTTTAGCGGCTCAGTTAGGAGTATATTCAGCGGTTAAAATTCCCGACTATATTCTGTTAAGCATTTTTAGTCTTTTCCTGATTACTAACATCTTTTTAATTCAGTTACGCAAGCGCTTGATCGCGCTGGATAGAAAGTCCAATGCTTTATTTAGTCCTGCGATCTCTAAAATAACCACGGGAAGCATTGCAGGATATTTAGCTGGTTTACTGGGAGTGGGAGGAGGTGCAATTATGGTTCCTTTACAAATGTTGTTACTCAATGAAGAGATAAAAGTAGCAATCAGAACTAGCTTGGGCGTAATCGTAGCAGCTACCATATCGTCTTGCATCGTCCATGCAACTCAAGGCAATGTTTTGTTTCTAGAGGGATTAACTTTGGGTGTGGGAGGAATGGTTGGTTCTCAATTGGGAACGAGGGTATTGCCTAAACTTGCTGATTCTTTAGTTAGCAGAATTTTTGTGTTGTTTTTGGCATCGATGGCTGTGCTAAATATCTGGCAAGCATGGCAAAGTTATGCGGGTTAAAGATAAAATAAAAAGCTCTATAAGATGGCGATCTATGTCTCAGGTTCTAAGATTGTCATTAGTAAACCAAACAAACATCATGAAACTGAATGCCCAGCACAATTATTAATTTAGACAACCTAAAAGCTTTGGACGACGAGCTTTCTAAGCGTCCAATAGCTCTAGATCCTGGTGGATACTACGTTATATATTTAGATCGAGAAGCAGGTTTGATTTGTGCCAAACACTATAGCAACACAATCAACGATAAAGGTTTGGCAGTAGACCCCGAAACGGGAGAAGTGATAGCTTGTGGAGGGAAAAAAGTAGAGCGAGTTGCAGAGAAGCTTTATACAGCCAGAACAGCAAAAGAACTCTGTATTAAAGTAATCGAAGAACCTCAACCTTGCCCGATTACTATGTTAGATCATGCGGCATATTTGGGTAGAGAATTTACCAAAGCCGAGTACGCTTTGATTAACAATCTTGAATATATTCAGGATTGAAAAAGATCGGATGCTAAGTGGGCAACAGTACTACCGACATACTCGGCTAACGTTGCCCACCTTAAGAGTTTCTATAAATTAATTACCAAATCCAACATACCAGTAGTATGTAGCCATGGGAATGATAGTAGCCACAATTAAGAATCCAATTACCCAAATAGTTGCACTACTGTCGTCAGTATCTTCAGCTTTGGTGAACGTACCTTCTATTTGAATTTCGTCTTCCATAATTGGCGGACCTGGGTCTTCTAGTCCAGAAAGAACGGCTACCAGGCGATCGCCTGCGTCGAGAAAAGCTTGGTTATATTTATTTCCTTTACGAATATTGTAGCCAACAGTTTCGTCGATAATGCTAGCAGCCATTTCAGCATCTACTAGCTCTTGAGCAGATTCTCCCGTACGAATAGCTGCATTGTTAGTTAACGTGTCCAATACGATTAGCGTTTGATTGGACTTAGCTTCTGCAGTTGGATACCAATCTTTGAATATTTCGTCTGCCAGACTATCGACAGTTTCACCATAGTCCAGACGACGAATTGCGACCATTCTTACTTCCTGACCAGTTTCATCTGCCAACTCTTTGAATGTCTTGCTCAATTTGCTTTGATTTGCGCCGCTGATCGCGTCTGCAGTATCAACTACCCAAGTTTTATTGGCGTCAAAATCTGGCAGATCGAATAATCCAGTCGCGATCGCTGAAGGTACTGCGATGCAGCAAACAGCTAGCATTATTAGAAAGCTGGAGGCTAATAATTTTAAAGAGTCTAAACTCTTTTTCTTGCTTAAGATAAGGTATTGTTTCATAGTTTTACATCTCAAATAATGGCTTTTTTAAAGAATATTTCTGAGTCATCAGTAAAAATACTTTAGATGTCTACTATTCAATAATAAAGCCCAGGAGTAACCCCGAGCCTTAATTTATCTAAGATTGTGCCAGCAAAACTATCGACTATCTCAAAATTATTTAATTTTTATCGTCAAAAATTAAAGACCAATTAATTCCTTAATCCCTGCTAAATAAGCAGAGGAAAGCAAGAAGTAAGCGAAAAATGCGCCACCTCCTCCTCCAATGAAGAAACCTGTCGCAAATTCGCTCCAACCTTCTTTAGTTGCAAATGCAGAGGAAACGCTTCCAGTAGTGACTGTTTCAGTTGGCTTTCCACCCATTGCACCAGCATATAGGGATAAACAGACAGTCAAAATTGTCACTAAACCAAAAGATGACAACAAGGCTGCGATATCTGCATTATCAGTGTTACGTAATGGTCCCAACACGAGGAAAGGTCCATAAAGTAAATATCCATGTGCCATACCAACTTCTAAACCGCGACGAAGAGGCGCAAGACCATCTCGATAGGCAGGCAGATTGCGGATTAATGCCAAACTAAAACCCGAAGAATTTAAGGGAGTAGCCAAATTCCCGATCTGAGGATCTCCTGGTGGCTGGATAGCATCATATTCATTCATGTTTTGATTTCTCCTTTTTAATTAATGAGATTCAAGGAATCCCTTTAAATAGCATTACTCTAACTTGGTTTAAGTTCGCTTTTTGTTAAGAATCTTTATAACAAAACCTAATCGGCTCGGCGTTCGCAGTAATATCCAAATTGTCAACGTTTTAATCCAAAAAATAGGGAAGGTAAAATATGATTGGCGATTACGCAGCTTCTTGGCTACCTGTAGCAATGGTTCCTCTCGTAGGTATTGTCGGTGCAGCAGTCTCTATGGCTCTTCTTTTTGTTTATATCGAAGGCGAAGCTTAAGTTCAATAATTCTACATTTGTAATATGTTAAGTGAACCTTATTACTTAGTTTATTTATTACCTATTAAATAGAACATCAGTATCCTATCTAGTCAGATAGGGTACTTTTTTAAGGTAAAAAACGATTTGGTTTTAAGATTTTAAGGGAGCAGCAGGAAGGTTGACGCGATCGCAGACAAAGAGAGTTCCCGACGCTACACACAAAGGAATCGTCACCAGATTGATTAAGGGAATACTAATCAGACCCAAACAAACTAAACCAAAACTACCGCTAGCAGGAAGGCTTTTCCAGACTATTGTTAATTTTTCCCGAAACTTTAATCTTCTTCTCTCTAAGCAAGAATCGAGAAAGTCCATACACACGATCATAGTAGTTAGAGTAAAGGAAGCTACGCTAGAAATTATTGTCCCGACTCCAGGAAAAAGATTGATGGTTAAAAGAGGAATGCCGATAGCTATAATTAGGACTATTTTTTTCAGTTCGTACAAAAGAGCTCTGCCAAGATCGCTGGCGATATTTAATTCAATTAATTCAACTTTTCCCGTACGCAATTTTTCTAATTGTTCTGATAGCTGACCATACCAAGGCGCACCCAAAAGCACGCCAAATTGAGTCAAAACAAACCCCGTAGCAATTAATAGAACTACACCTAACAAAAAGCGGATAATCGCCGCTAAGCCAAAAACTCCATAAGATAGAAAGCTCAACCACTGAGGTAAATTAGCGATCAACTGTTCTGTCCAGATCGTCAAGTCACCTTGAACTCCATCTATAATTTGCCAGCCAAAATAAAATAGACCGCTGTAAAGAGCGATCGCCACTACTATATTTACTAATATAGGTATGGCAATGTATTTAAGCAGCCTAGGATTTTGAATGAATGCGATCGCCGCCTTAATAGGATAGGTAGCACCGTCTAAAGTGCCAAATCCTCCCAAAACGCTTTTAATAGTTTTTAGCATTGAGTCTACTAACTTATAAGTATTAACTTATCGTCAAGAAGAAAATTAAGAAAATCAAATTGTATTCTAACGCGCGCATCTGCTAAACAAATGATCGCAGTAAGTAGTAAGACAAATTTGATTACACACGATCGCAATACCAATTTATACCAATTCTAACTCTGGTAAAGCTTTCTGAATTGCCCCTAACCAATCGATTAGGTGTTCTAATTGTTTCTTGGGTTTTAAGACACCCAAACCGCGCACTACAACTTTTTTAGATGCATAGACGAAGCGCGATCGCAGGTGTTTGGGAAGATTTTCTGCTAGCAAATTCCAGGCAGGTTCGCCCATTGGTGTTTCGAGCACAATATTTTGTTTTCCTTCGGGCTTGATACGAGAAAAGCCGATCGCTTTGGCGATTTGTTTTAATTCCATTACCTCTATCAGTTGTTGAGTTGCAGAAGGAATTGCACCATAGCGATCTTCCCATTCGGCTGCAATCTGTACTAGCTCTTTTTTCGAGGATGCAGTAGCAACCGCACGATAGGCATCCATTTTTTGTTCTGGATCGGCAATGTATTGTTCGGGAATAAAAGACGTTAGCTTGAGATCGACTTGAGTATCTTCTACTTTGGGTATTTCTTGTCCCTGAATTTCGTGAATGGCTTCTTGCAGCATTTCCATGTATAAATCGAAACCAACATTAGTAATTTGTCCCGATTGTTCCGCACCCAAAAGACTACCAACACCCCGTATTTCCATGTCTCTCGTTGCTAATTGATAACCCGATCCTAATTGACTGAACTCTTGCAACGCACGTAGCCTTTTACGGGCGGTATCCGATAGGGTATGTTTACTTGGATAAAGCAACCAGGCGTGTGCTTGAATACCAGATCGCCCTACTCTTCCCCGTAATTGATACAGTTGAGACAAGCCAAATCTTTGAGAGTCTTCAACCACAATTGTATTAACCCGAGGAATATCCAAACCCGATTCGATGATAGTGGTGCAAACCAATAGATCGGCTTCACCATTACTAAAAGTAAGCATGGTAGATTCCAATTCCGACTCTGGCATCTGTCCGTGAGCGATCGCAATTCTAAT
>JBCDCO010000202.1:0-10193 GCA_039181635.1 Cyanobacteria bacterium P01_G01_bin.19
GACGAATTTAGCAAACTCTGGTATGCCGATAAACTCGGATGTATCGGAGCAGAATGATTTTGAAGACGATGATGATGAAGACTGGATTTAAATATTTCTAGCTAATAGTTTGGATTAAAATCATAGCCTAATTGAGTAAATTGAAAAGTGTTCTACAGAAGCATCTTTGACAAATACAATTAAAAATTTCTTGCCATCTTCTTCTTTATCTTGAATGTTTATTTCATATTTCTTTTTGATTTTCAAATTTAGCATTTTAAACCAAAAATTATGCTGAGGAATATAAGAAATTGGCTTGTGAATCGTCAGATCGTCTTCATTTAATAAAGTGATTTCAGTTATGTCTTCCTCAGTTAGTATATCGGTTTTTAATAGCAACAAATTAACAACTATAATACCTTTTCCCAAAGAACTATAGTTTTGTAAGGCATATTGTTTCAAGAACCGCTTATTATTAATGACAAAACTTTTATTTTTTCTTTTGTCTAGAGGAGGATTAGAAGACATCTACTATTTATTATAAAGATATTCTTGAAGGCGTTAACTAAGATAACAACGAAAGCCCAGCGTAAAGATATACATAATAGATCTTGTTGTCAAGATAGCAAAAAAAAATGTTGCTGCCCAGAGTAATTATATTGAGAAAGCAGATCCCTCTAAAGATCTTATCGGTACGGAGCAAAATACTCGCAGCCAAATAAATACTGTAAATGTTTGTGTATAGAGTACCCAAAAATGTAACATAGTCTAAGCAATATATCGAAATATTCTCTTCGGCTATGTCGTCAGTCAAACTCAGACAAAAAGAGCTTTCCTGGTCTCGATCCAAAATCTTATTCTGGCTGGGTGTCATTTCGATTGTAATTCTTTTTGCGGCGCCAATTTTGTGGCAGTTATTGACCTCAGTAAAACTAAATGAAGATATTTCTGCTATACCTAATGTCTATTTTCCCAGTCAAATTACCATCGAACACTATCGATCTTTGTTTAGTCGTCGCCCTTTTTTAGCATATATTTTTAATAGTGCTTTAGTTGCCAGCGTTTCGACAGTTTTATGTTTGGTTTTAGGCTCTCCAGCCGCCTATGCCTTGGCAAGAATGAATTTGCCAGGGAAGAACGTTATTCTAACTGGGATTTTAATCATTACCTTATTTCCCTATGTTTTGCTGTTTTTAGGATTGCTGGAAATAGTTAAAGCAATTGGTTTGGGGAATAATTATTTGGCTTTGATAATTCCCTATACTGCGATAAATTTACCTTTAACTATTTTGGTAATGAGGAGTTTCTTTTTAAAGCTACCTAAAGACTTGGAAGATGCAGCAAAGATTGACGGTTATAAAACCATAGGGATGTTAACTAATATCGTTCTCCCCATGACTTTACCTGCCTTAGTCACAACTGGGATTTTGACCTTCATTTTTGCTTGGAACGAATATATCTTTGCCCTGACTTTTATTACGGAAGAAGCTAAAAAGACTATACCCGTGGCTACCGCACAGCTTGGGGGAGCAAGTTTGTTTGATATTCCCTACGGACCGATCGCTGCTGCAACAGTTTTGGGTACTCTACCATTGGTAATTCTGGTCTTAATTTTTCAGCGTCAAATAGTACAAGGGTTAACCGCAGGTGCGGTAAAAGGCTAAACACAACCCTAAAGTTGGCTACAGTTCTCTGTCTTTAAAGTAATAACTTCTATCGAACTAAAATAGTTACTGATGTATATCTCTGAAAACGATAAAGCAGCAATTCGTCAGCTAATCGAGAAACAATTAAAGGCTTTTCAACAAAAAGATGTAGCTACAGCTTTTGCTTTGACCAGTCCCTCAATTCAACAAAAATACGAGCGAAATGATTTTATCAATACAATAGAATCCAAGTATGATGCGATCGCTCAACCCCGTTCGATTATGTTTCGAGGATTTACTCTAATTAACAACTATCCAGCGTTAGTTTCTATGATTATGAATCAAGCGGGAGAATTGGCTCAAGGAGTGTTTATCGTGCAGCATCAGCCCGATTATAGCTGGCGCATTCATGGTTACGATTTACTTTCGGTAGATGAAAAGATAATTTAACGTCAGTTCGGGTTAACAAGATTACTTTGCTTAGGTAGCTTTTAGCTATAAGCTCTAAGCTTTTAGCTTTCCAAGCGTTATTTCAGCCAGGAGTTTATTTTTACTCTGTGTTGTTCTAGCTGGTTGCTTCTAGTTTGGTATCCTTCGATTTTTTGCTTGATTTCTGCCAATCGAGTTTCGGCTAGCTCTGATATGTCGTCCAAAGCAGCCTGGTATTTTTTGTTTTCTGCCTCAAAACTCAAAATTAGGGTTTGAGCTATTTGCTCGACTACTAAGCGCGCTAGGGTTTGGTATTTACTGTTTACCATTCTTCGCAGTTCCTTTTGGTGGCTTTTAAGTTTTGCCTGTTTGAGACTTTGACCAGTAACAATATTGATAATCTGAAAAATCAAGATAAAAAAGCCAATGTACCTACCCGTACCCGAATACAGTTTGGTAACTAAATAAATCCCCATGCCGATCAAACCAGACATCAGCAATTTGAACCAGCTACTTTGAGTATAGTTATAGTCAAACAGCAGCTTGCTCTGAAGTTTAAGAGTGTGGAGATCGACTATCTCAGCTATGTCTAACTTAGGAGATGGGGTAGTACTGAAATCTAGGGTTGGTGATGCCAAATCTGATGATTTCCATAGTTCGAGCTCGGATATTTTTTGGTTCGCTTCTTTAACAAATTTTGCCAAGCCGCCATCGCCGTAAAGACAGCTGATATTTGCCCATTGGGAATCTAAGACCTCGTCTATCTGCTGTTGGTATAGGTTCAAGATATAGCTATGCAGATATTCACGGCGATCGCCTTGGGCGACGGTCAAATACAGATAGGTTTGATCTTTTTCTGACTCCGATTTTAATTCTGCATTACTAATAATTTCCTGTAGTTGAAATAGCCAGCTGTCTGGCATAAAAATATTTAAATACTGTTTTTTGAGCTGATTGATTTCTTGTCTGAATGCCTGGCTTTTTTGCTGTTGCAGCCGTTCGATACTATTAAATTTTTTAATTAGTATTCTTTGTCGATATTCGTGAACCTTATTTGACTTTAAATAACGACTTTCAATTTGTTTTACCTGCTGCCAATTGTAGTTTTTTTCTCGATTAAATATAAGTTCGATTTTGTCCTGAGCTTCTTTTAAATGCTGGCTAACCAACTTTTTAGTTAGAGCATCGCGACAGTCGAGTAAAAACCTTTGATAGCGATCCATATTAGCGTGATCGCTCGGAGCGAAAAAACTTTTGGTTAACAGTAATTGTTTGATGTCTGAATGCTTTTGCTGCTTGAGATAAGATGCAAAAGTCTGCTGCGACTCTGTTGATTCGCTTTGTTCGACTAACACCGTTACATCAACTTGTTGTGCCTGGGCTAATTCGATTAATTTAAGCTGATGTTCTGAGATTATTCTTTCTGACTGAAAAATAATTACAATCAGGCTACAGTCTCTAACTATTTGATTTAGATGCTTGAAGGGAGCGATCGCTTCAAAATCATAGAGCGATCGTAATTGAGCGTTATCTTTGCTAGCAGTCTGCAATTTCAATACAGAATCTGCGGAACGGCTGACCAATTTAACTTTTAACCGCTCGTTTTTGGTTAAAAAATTAGTTTTTTGCCGAAAAAACTCAATCAGCTCGACATAACTCGATTCGGATGCAATTTTCTGCTCCAAGCACTGGATAATCTGCTTAAAACTAATAATTAATTGATTTAACTGATTCTGATTTTCACTGTTCATCAGCAATATTTAAAATCGAACCTCTAACGTTTAATCGTCCCGTAGAGACGAGGCTCTTGCTAGAGCATAGAGCCTTTATCCTAGAGCCTATGAATCGATCTTAGCGTGGCTGCTATTGCCAATTTCCCACCAAAACATAGGGAGACCAATAGTAAGGATGAGCTGGCATGTCTGTTAACGCAGCAGCAGGTGGTTTTTCTTGAAGTGAGTCCATTAAAGTTAGTTGAGCCTTTCTTAAAGCATCTACCTTTTTAGTCGCTGGATTTTTGAACTCTTGGTAAAACTGGCTCATTAACTGAGTGGTAGAAGCATCATCTACCGACCATAAAGAAGCAATGGTGCTACTTGTTCCAGAACGCACGGCAACTCCTGCCAAACCTAAAATGGCTCGCTCGTCTCCAGCAGCAGTTTCACAAGCACTGAGAACTACTAAGTCTGGGCTGCTGCTGCCTGAGTTGAGCAAACTGCTTAGAGTGTCAATATCAATAGCTTGACTATCGCCAGTAACGATAAATGTCTCTTCCAGGTTAGAGCTAAACAATCCGTGAGTAGCAAGGTGAACCACAGAAAATCCAGATGCTAATTGTTCTTTAATGTTTTTGTAAGTAAAATCTTGATTTAATAACTGACGGGATTTAGGAAAAATTTGCTCGATTTGCGCCAATTCTTGAGGGACATTGGGTAAAGCGGGAAAAATATTGTCCTGAATTACTACCTGCTCACTCAACCCTGCTGCCAATACCTTGATTTCTTGTCTGGCGACTGGCTCTGGATCGAGCAACTGTAAACTAGGTGCCAAAGCGACTCCATATTGTTCGATTAAATATTGTTGACCATCGTAAAGAGCGGCAATAGGCACGTTTTGCAAACGCCCGTTGAGCACAAATACTAACGTCTCGATTTTATTTTCGCTCAAAGCAGGACTCAAAGGTTTAATCAGCCAACTATGAATTTGCTGCAAAATTGGCAGCAGAGTCTGCATGTTTTCTTCCACCTCTTGTGGATCTATTACCGTAGTGTTGAAGATGTTGACTGCAGAATCATTAACTCCAGGATTGTACAAACTATCGTAAAGCAAGTCTATGGCTTGATTGACTCTGGTCTCTGAAACTAGGGAAGTAAATCGTTGCAGAGGTCGATCTGGTAATGAAAGAATAATTTCTACGCGATCGCCAAAGACAATCGGATAGACTACCGCTGCTTGAGAATCTATTTGGTCGATCGACAATGTCTCGTCAGCAGCTTCAGAACAAGGATCTTGAAAAAAATTGTCCAATTCAGCCAGCTGCAAAGATTCAATGACCTGACGAGCTAACTCTAGGTTAGTATTGGGTCGATCAACTGCAGCAATTAACTCTAAAGACCCCAGAGACTGAGAACGATCGCTTTGCAAAAGTAGATTTGCCAAGCGTAGATATACTGGTTTGACTTCCTGGCGAAAATCAAACTGCACGACCTGATTATTGGCGTTTAAATCGGTGCGGAGTGACTGGAGTGCACCGAAAGCTGAGGTATAAGCAGAAATAGCATCGGCAGATTTACCCTGTTCTTCCAAAAGCTGACCGAGTTGAGAATACCACAAATAGCTAATTTCTCGATTGACTCCCTCCTCTTTAACAGTCATCAAAGCCTTCTTAGTTAAAGCGATCGCCTTATCGAGCTCTTGCTGTTGACCGTAATATTTGCCCAAATAACCCCAAGCATAACTTTCGCTGAGTCGATCTTGAATGGCTCTCGACTCTGCCAGTGCCGTTTGTAGAACTGCCTCTACATTCTGAGTTTTGCCGATTTTAGTTAAGTTTCGACTATAGCTGATGCGAGCAAAAACACTTTCACGGCTAGGAGAAACACTGCTCCAACGGCGGTCGATATCATCGATCAGGCTAGTTTTATCTTGATTCAATTTTAGTTTCAATAAATTGGCAAAGTTACTGCCAGCCTGGATCGAGCGAAAATCCTGGTATCTTTGCCAGGTTTTGAGTCGTCGCTCGATTTGCCCTTGCCACCAATCTTCAAGATCGATTAGTAGATCCAAATAATTTAACTCTGCTTGAACCTGAGTTATGGGTAAGGCTTGCTGGTTTTTGATTGTTTGTTTGTAGGCAGAAAAGGCTCTTTGATAGGGCTTTAAGGCTAATTCGGGAGCTTGGCGATCGATAATTTCTGTAACTTTGTCATAGCTTTGAATATTGCGATATTTATCGCCGATCGCCTGTTCCACATTACCTATTGCTAGTAAAGTCCCTGCCAATTCAGCCGAATCTCGAACGGCAGCCTGACTCAGTTCTAATAGTTTTTGCGACTGTTCTAATTTTCCGCCGCGCATCAGTATACTGCCCAGGCTACGCAGCCCAATTCCTTGAGTTATGGATAAATTAGACTCTAATTTGACATCTCGAATTAAATTGTCTATTTGTTCGGAAGTGCAGTCGGGATTCTGGACTTCAAATACCTCTAGCAGGGTGTCGCAAGCTTTCGGATATAAGCCCAAATCCTGCAAAACCTGAGCTTTATTGATCGAGCTTTTAGTAGTTCCCAACGGATTTTTTTCTGCCGCAAACGCTTCTGCCGATCTTTGCCACATATCAGCCGCCGAAGTTAGTTCTCCTTGAGCGTACAGCTGCTGTGCGGCGATCGCTAGATCCAAACCACTTTCTGCTTGAGACCATGCTGGTAGATGCAAACTTATTGCCAACCAAATAGAGAATATAAAAATCAAAAATCGTTTGTCGCTCATTTTTGGTCAATTACTAAAATAAGTCATACTGCATTTGTAAATAAACTCCGCTATCTTGCAGAGTATCATTTCTCGACTGATGATTAATTAAAGGAAAACCCCAATCAACCCTAGCGGAAAGTCTATCCTCTGTCTGTATAATCAAGCCCAGTCCCGCCCCTAACAAGGTATTGAACTCAGTCTCTTCGCCATCATTGTTCCAGCCAGTGCCAAAATCGATAAAAGGACTGAGCTGAATATTAGCCCCTAGTTGTGATAGTCGGGCGATCGGTAAGCGCAGTTCCGCCGCAGCCGAAAAGCCACTATCTGTCAACAGAGCATCTTGACGATAACCACGCACTGTTGTCGAGCCACCCAAGCTAAACTGTTCTGTGGGAATTAAAGGATCGGCAGCCAGCTGTAATTGCGATCGCAATAGCACCGTCGAACCAATAGCGGGGTTTCCTCTAGGGGTACTGAGTAACCTCAAATAGGAAAATTGTCCGCGCCAGGCAAAAAACTCGCTGTCGGGTTCATCATTGCTAACGGTGGCATCAAAAATATCTAGCCCAAAATTAAATTGAGAGCGAGCTGCAATAACTTGTCTTCGATTGCGCTGCAGCCATTCTTGACCAAAACTCAAGCCAGACGTACGAAGTTCTCCACTAGAATTTACCCCTGGCGAAATACTGGTAGATCTATCTAACAAGGAGGTATTACTTTCTCTTCTAGAAGCAATCAGATTAAGAGCAAATTCTTGATTGACGGTGGGAGTGGCTCTGCGAACGAGGGGTTGTCGCCAAGTTAGATTGTAGCTGCGGGATTCGATATCGATATCAACAGCCTCAAAATCTGACTCGACTATTTCATTATCAGTCAGGCGAAAATCAAATCTTAGGGTGCCATCGCGGGAATTGAGCGGTAACGTATAGCCTGCTTCATATTGATTGCTGCCGTCAGTGTTTAAAAAACCCAAGTTAATTTCATCCCCAATACCAAACAAGTTTGCTTCCCTCAGCACCAAACCACGTTCAAAAGTACCGATGCTGGAATTACGATTGTTGTTTAACCTGGTTTGCAAGGTAAAAGTATCTGCTCCAACTACGGATACCTCTAATGAATTTGTGCCTGGCAGGATACCCGTGGATAGCTCTGCATCCAAACTCTCAATCAAAGGATTTAGCTGTAGCAGCTGCAGTGCCGATTGCAGTTCGTTGATATTTAGAGGTGTGGAAACTCGACTGATCAGGCGATCGCGAATATAGTTTTTGCCCAGTCTTCCTCCCTCAATGTTGACTTCAATTTCTGCCAAACTCCCCTCTAACACCTGAATATTTATCGTTCCCGAACTGAGATTTTGCTCTGGTAAGTATGCCCCAGAGGTAATGTATCCCTGTTTGACATACAGTTGAGTTATGACATCTGCAGCTCTTACCAAATCGGCAAAAGAAATCGGTCTGCCCGTAAAAGAAGCGATCGCCGTATTTAACTCAGCTTGAGTAAATGCCGTGTTGCCAGAAAAGCTAAAGCGATCGACTACTACCGTTCCAGGAATATCTAATAAAGAATCTGGCAGTGGTGGCGCATCAAAAGGGTCATCTAGTGGATTTTCATCAGGAGGTAAGGGTTGAGGTTGAGGTACTGGATTTGGTTCTGGTGTCAGAGGATCGATAGGCTGAGGCTGAGCCGATGCTACGGGCTGGCGCATTAAACCCGACAAAAGGAACATAAAATAGAAGACCATTAATCTACCCAACTTACTAAGTATTAAAAAAAAAGAAGAGTTTTTCAAGATTCGGTCAAAACGCGGTTTAGTGAACATGACAGTCAGGAGAATTAAATTGAGGTGTCGCAGCAGCAGGTAGAGCAGACAGAATAATTTCTCCTTTATCGTTTTGATACCAGCTACGGGCGGGACTAGGCAACTTGGCTTGTTGTTGTCTATTTTGCTTGATGGCTCGGTTGTTTTGTTGCGGGATACCAAAGCTAATTATTGATTTTCCACTTAATGTTTCACTAGGAGCATCTGATAATCCTCCTCTACCCGTGACGATCAGCTGGCTGTTATTTGCACTAGGGGAATTGGAACAAGCTTGAGCCACCGTTTCTTCTGGTTGAGTCAGCTTGATCGGCACTTCCACGATGCCAAAGTCTGCTTCTGGTTCTAGAGTATCGATTTGTACGACTCCATCTACACCCAATCTCGAGCTCGCACTAATAATGCATTCTTGGCAGACAAATAGTCCTCGAGCATCAATATCAATATTTCCTCCCATTCCCATGTTGGCGTTGGCTATTAGTCGACTCGCTTCTAATAAGACTAGGTTTCTGCCCTGAATATTAATGTTGCCACCATCAGCGTCGCCATTGGCTGTTGCTGTAATGGTGCTGTTGCCCAGAGAAAAGATATTATCAGCAGCAATGTTGATATCACCTCCAATATTAGAGCTGGTTGCCGCTGAAATCGATCCCTCACTATCTAGCAAAAGATCTTGTTCGACTTGGATCTCTAAATCTCCTGCCTGTCCCGTTCCCAAACTTTGGACATCGATACTCGCCCCCTCTTGCACGGTTAGGCTACCTGCATTGACTGTAATATTCCCTGATTTTCCACCAGCAGGTGATTCGGAAAAGGCGGCGCGACCCGAAGTAGCGATCAGACCACCTCTTTGCATATTATTGACCGTAGTCGTACCAAATAGCTCTACAGAATTATTGGCATCGATATTGATACTGCCCCCATCTCCCGAATCAATAGTAGTGGCAGCTATTTCCGAACCGTCGCGAATCGATAGCCTATTGGTGAAAATATTGATTTCTCCTGCAGCACCGTTGGTAAAAGAGCTAGAGCTGATTCCACTGGCAAATCGCGGATCGCTAAAAATACCCGATATATCGATAGAGTCGGCGACACTTATATTTATGTTGCCTCCATCGCCACCGCCGCTAAAGGCGAGATCGGCACCATCATTAATAAATCCTCCCGTACTGCTGCTAATAAAAGCATCATCGATTGATAGAGTTTGTGCCTGAAGTTCGACATTTCCGCCAGTACCGTTGCCAATACTGGTGTTGGCATAAATTCCCGTAAATAATCGAGAATTGTCGGGAGTATTTTGTAAATTAACCGATTCGGCGACGTCAATTGTGATGTCGCCCCCCGTAGCAGAACCAAAAGTTGCATTAACTATAGTACCCCCATCTGAAATTCTCAATCTATCGGCATTGATAAAGATATTGCCTCCGCTGGCTGCGTTAGTACTGTCTACCCCCGCACCGATTTGCAAAGCCGAGCCACTAATATTGATATCTTGAGCTGTAACATTAATATCTCCTCCTCTACCATCAGTAAAAATAGGGCTAAAAATAATGCCCCCTTCAGCTAAATTAATCGCATTAGCATCGATCTCTAAATTACCGCCAATTCCTTCTGCGGCAGTACCATTAAATATTCCCGTCCCCCTGGTTCCTGCCTCCAAAGAGCCGTTTAGAGAATTAGCTTGAAAGGTATCCTGAAATTCTCTAAAGCCAGTACCTGTAATGTTTAAAGAGTCTGTCAGGCTGAGCATAATATCACCCCCCTGTCCCGCACCAAAAGTAGTAGTAGTAATAAAGGAACTGTCGCTAATCGATAGGCTACTAGCGGCGATCGCAATTTCTCCTCCATCTCCC
>JBCDCO010000203.1:0-10110 GCA_039181635.1 Cyanobacteria bacterium P01_G01_bin.19
GGTAATGTCTTCGTACATCAGGGGAAAGTCGATCGCGGTACGGTTAATGTGGGAGATTTGGTCAACGCTACGATAGATCGATCTTGTCGTCGTCGAGTACAAGCTAATCACACTGCAACTCACTTGCTACAGGCAGCACTAAAAAAAGTTGTCGATGATTCTGTTTCTCAAGCAGGATCTTTGGTTAATTTCGATCGCCTTCGCTTCGACTTCAACTCTCCCCGCGCTTTAACTCCCGAAGACGTGCAGCAGGTAGAGGATTTAGTTAATACCTGGATCTCCGAAGCGCACCAGGCAGACGTTAATGTGATGCCCCTAGAAGAAGCCAAAGCTAAAGGGGCGACGGCGATGTTTGGCGAAAAATACGCCGATGATGTGCGGGTAATTGATTTTCCTGGAGTTTCTATGGAACTTTGTGGTGGTACACACGTGAGCAATACTGCCGAAATTGGCGCATTTAAAATCATTTCTGAAGTGGGCATTTCTTCGGGAGTCAGAAGGATCGAAGCGGTGGCAGGTGCAGCTATTTTAGATTACTTAAATGTAAGAGATAAGGTAGTCAAAGAATTGAGCGATCGCTTTAAAGTCAAGCCTGAAGAAATAAGCGATCGCGTTAATAATATCCAAGCAGAACTTAAAGCCACGCAAAAAGAACTAGAAGCAGCCAAGCAGGAGTTAGCCTTAGCTAAGTCCGATAGTTTGCTATCCCAAGCCGAAACTATAGGAGAGTTTAAAGTACTCGTCGCTAACATGGGCGAAATGGATGCCAAATCTCTTCAGTCAGCCGCAGAAAGACTACAGCAGAAATTAGGGCAAGCTGCGGTAGTTGTGGCTTCAATTCCCAGCGAAGGGAAGGTAAGTTTGGTGGCTGCGTTCAGTCAGAAGGTAATTAAAGACAAAAAAATGCAGGCGGGCAAATTTATCGGCGGCATTGCCAAAATTTGCGGCGGCGGCGGCGGTGGTAGACCAAATCTGGCACAGGCTGGAGGAAGAGATGCTAGTAAGCTAGACGAAGCTTTGGATACTGCCAAGCAGCAGCTAAAAGAAGGCTTGAGTTAGAAACCAAGACTTAAATTGGGAGAGCCTTTTCTCTCCCTAATCGGGTTAATCTCCATCAGATTCGATTTCAATCGAACAACAAAAAAACCCCATAAAAATAATAGGGCTTAGTTAAATAATCTTAATTTGTGGTTATTAGTTATTAGTCATTTAAACTAAAAACTAATAACTAACTACTAAAAACTTATTTTAATTGTACTACTTCCAGAACATCCGAAAAGCTTAGAGCTTAGAGCTTGAAGCTTATAGCTCACTTAACAAGTTAACGAACAGTACCTTCCAGATTATCTACACGAATTGGTTTGACCAAATACATTTTGAGTAGCTGTACGCCGTTAGAAACGTAGTGAGGTAGTTTTTGCAGTAGCTTGATGGGTGCGGGTGCGTTAGACTCAGCGATCGCAGTTAACTTCTGATTATTAACTACGCACTTCTCTAAACGATTGTAAAACTCAGGATGTTCTAGATTGAGAATTACAGGGAATACTCTACCCGCAGTCTCGTTAGTTTGCTCGATCACAAACTTGTCATATTCTCTCGCATTCAAGCCCAAAGACTCATAAAAACCAGCGCGTTGAACATCGTTAAGATACATTGTCGCAAACACTGATAGCAAGAAGAAGCGACTCCATAGTCTTGCTTTCCAATCGTTGAGGAATTGAGGCTGAGACTTCATCAACGCATCAAAGAAATCTCCATGACGGTTTTCATCCTGACACCAGTTTTCAAAGTAATTGAAAATTGGATAAATTTCGTGTTCGGGATGCTGTTCTAAATGACGGAAGATGGTGATATAACGCCAGTAGCCAATTTTTTCGGAAAGATAAGTCGCATAGAAAATAAACTTGGGCTTAAAGAAAGTATATTTGCGGCTTTTGGTTAAAAATCCTAAGTCCAGAGAAAGATTGAAGTCAGATAATGCTTTGTTTAAGAAACCTGCATGACGAGCTTCATCTCGAGACATTAAGGTGAAAAGTTCGGCTAGCAAAGGATTGCTGTCTTTTAAACGTCTGCCTAGTTCTTTGTATAGCAAGAATCCAGAAAATTCAGCTGTACAAGAACGCTCTAAAAATTCGATAAATAGTTTGCGGGTTTCACCACTGATACTATCCCAAGACTTCTGGAACTGCTCGTCTCTTACGAAGTGATGACGATTGTAATCAACACGAAATTCTTCTAGGATTGCTCTCAACTCATCTTCATTGACTGAGAGATCCATTTTCGCCATCTCGTCAAAGTCGGTTGTATAAAAGCGAGGAGTAAGAATAGTTTCTGCCGCAGGAGACTTGACTCCAGGGCGTACTTCCTCAAACTGCGGTTTTTTAAGGCTGTCTACCATTATTTTAAATACTTAACTTTTTTGCTATTCAGACAGGCTGGTATATCAGTTTGCTGTCATCGGAGGTTTCTTGAGTATTATTCTCTAATAGTTGAGGAACCTTATCGCAATTTGTTAACGAATATTAATCAGTAGTTAGTAGCTAGTGGTTAGTGCTTAGTTGAGCGTATCTTGCGAGTTTGAGAATTGATATATTTCTGACAAATCGCGATCGCGATCGTTTCCAAACTTATACAGCTCGGTTAGTTTAGTCGATGATGCATAATATCTTGGCTATTTTCCACAATGAAAAGCAAACGCGATCGTGCCAGAACCTCTAACCCAATTAATAAAATACAAAAGCTTGCCACCTTACCAAGAGTTTATCTTTACATTTCAGTAATGGCGATTGTGGGAATGGCTGTCGGGGAAGTAAATTATCGGGTTGAAAACAAGAGTTGCTCGACTGATGACAGTTGTTGGGCAATAGAACCCGCACGAAGAAGATTGAGAAACCTGGGTTTGGGTATGACAGCGGGAATATTTGCTGCAACTGTAATTAGTTTCCCTGCTCTACTCGAAAACGATTAAGCTTGCTGTTCCATGTAGATCAAGAAAATCTTTTATACTACAATATAGTTACAAAATTAGCTCATCAAAACTGAGCTTACAGAATTTGTAGAATAGAAGATGGAACTACAAGACTATTTAAGAGACAAGGGACTAGAAAAATTAACCCAGGAATATAACATCAAAGTCAATCGCCACAGCAAGATTGAAAAATTAGTCTGTCTTAAATATTCTCAGCTAGAATCGCCGATGGGAGAAACAGTAGTTCAACAGTGCCGAGGAATTATATTGGATGAAAGCAACAATTGGGAGATTGTTTCCTATCCTTACGATAAATTCTTTAACTACGGAGAATGCCACGCTCCCAAATTAGACTGGGAAACGGCAAAAGTTTATGAAAAGCTAGATGGCTCTCTCATGACTCTTTTCCATTATCAAGGAGAATGGCGAGTACAGTCCAGTGGCATGGCAGATGCAGCAGGAGAAGTAAATGGTTTCGAATATAGTTTTTGGCAATTGTTTTGGCGAGTTTGGCAAGAACTAGATTATCAGCTACCAGCCGAAACTGAATATTGCTTTATGTTTGAGTTAATGACTCCCTACAATCGAGTTGTAGTCAGACACGATCGCAATAAATTAGTTTTACATGGCGTGCGCGACAAAAGTTCTCTACAAGAATTAGATCCTCAGATTAGTGCCCAAAAATATAACTGGCAACTGGTGCAAACCTATCCCTTAAGAACCTTAAAAGAGATTATTGCCGTAACCAATGAATTAAATCCGATGGATTCTGAAGGCTACATTATTTGCGATCGCAATTTTAGACGAATCAAAGTTAAATCTCCCCAGTATGTAGCTATTTCCCATTTGAGAACGGGATTTTCTACTAGAAGGATGTTAGAAATTGTTGCTACCAATGAAGGAGAAGAGTTTCTTAACTACTATCCAGAATGGCGCAAGCTATATCGACAAATAGAAACTAAATATGACGCTTTAGTCGCAGAAATTGAAGCAAAATATCAAAAATATCAAAGTATTCCAATTCAAAAAGACTTTGCCATGGCTGTCAAACATCTAGATTGTTCCAACATTCTCTTTGCTTTGCGTGCGGGAAAATCTAGCAGCGTGCGCGAATCACTAGCTAAAACCTCAATCCCTAAGTTAGAAAGCCTGTTGAACATCGATTTTCAAGAACTCGGATAAAGCGGCAAAGCCGCAGCTATCAGCTATTAACTCTTAGCTGTTTGATAAATAGCGATCTAGACAACCAATATGCCCTAAAGGATTCCTTTCAGTCATATGCGTAGCGGTATCCTTTAGGACGAAGCGGCTACGTACATGCGGCAAACTAAGCGCCTTTGTCGAAGGGGGATATCCCTTTAGGGACAACCAACAACTAACAACTAACAACTAACAACTAACAACTAATAATCAACCACCAAAATAAATGAAAAAAGTTTTAATCCTACAAGGTTTACCCGCATCGGGTAAATCCAAGTTTGCCAAAGAACTGCTGTTAGCTAATCCTGGTAGATGGGTGAGAACTAACAAAGATTTACTACGAGAAATGGCGCACGCTTCTTATTGGAGTAAGGGCAACGAAAAGTTTATTCGTAAATTGCGCGATACAGCGATCTTAATGGCACTAGAAGAGGGCAAACACGTCGTCATCGACGATACCAACTTTGGAAGTAATATTGATCGCATTAAAGAACTGGTAAAAGGAAAGGCGAGAGTTATTGTTGATGATTCTTTCCTGAAAGTACCTGTGGAAGAGTGTATTCGCCGAGATTTATTAAGACCAAAATCGGTTGGCAAAGATGTAATTATGAAAATGTATAACGAATTTGTTCGACCAAAAACAGAGCTTTTGGTAACTTACAATCCAGAATTACCCGATGCCGTTATTGTCGATATGGATGGAACGCTAGCAATTATAGGCGATCGCAGTCCCTTTGATGTTTCACGCTGCGATCTGGATTTGCCCAATCAGCCTGTACTAGAAACAGTCCACAAATGGCAAGACAGCAAAACTATTATCATCATGTCGGGGCGTACCGACGATGGCAAAGCAAAAACCGAAGCCTGGCTAAACCAGCATGGCGTGAAATATCAACATATCTACATGCGCAAAACTGGCGATATGAGAAAAGATTCTGTGATCAAACAGGAGTTATACGAAAGCTTTGTTCGGGATAAATATAATATCTCTTTTATTCTCGACGATCGCCAGCAAGTTGTAGATATGTGGCGAAGTTTAGGTTTGACAGTGTTTCAAGTGGCAAAAGGGGACTTTTAGTTGAAACTAAATATTTGTTTTGCGGTTAAAGATATTTGCCGAATAACATTCGAATCGATCTTATTATTGCCTTTAAATAATGCTTCTTCATATAAGCCATCTACCAAAGACAAAACTGTAACCTGAGAAATTTGCGGATCGACGATCCAGTACTCCAAAATTCCTCTAGCAGCGTATTCAGATCGCTTGTATCGATAATCTCGATCTTCATTAGTTTTACCAGGAGAAACAACTTCTACTACTAAAACAGGAGAGGGCATATCGGCAGTTATAGTTGCTCGTCTGCCACCTATTGCCGATAATAAATCCTCGGTCAAAATCATCAAATCTGGAATCCGAACTCTGGTGCGATTGCCCGTGACAACGATTTCCGTATCTTTATGACGAATTAGCCGCAAAGAAACTAACTTCATAAATTCTGCAAGTAAATAAAGCGCAATTAAATTATTGCTATCGCTTTCTGGTGGCATTTTTATCAGCTTTCCATCCAGCAATTCATACCGATTATCCGTACCATCGTCATATGCTAAATATTCTTCCAGACTTAAGAGAGTAGTAGCAGCAGTCATGAATTTATTTAATATCTATAACAGTTAGGACAGTTAGAGCAGTTAGAGCAGTTTTTAGTGGTCAATAATTAGTTTTTTTGAGCCTCAAACCTTCATTATTTCGTTCGATGTTAAATTTTGTCCGAAGTATTGATCTAGAATCTTACTCAATTGTACTACTTGTTTATTTTTGCGATCGCCGTCCGACCGTGTGTACCAAATTTCTTTGTTAGACACTCACGCGAGTCAGAACAACTCATTACTTCTTACTTCTTACTTACTCAACGAGATCACTGCATTCTGTCCGCCAAAACCAAAGCTAAAGCACATAGCATTATTTATTTTTGCTTTTCGAGGCTGATTTACAACATCTAAATCAAATTCCAAGTTTCTCAAGCCCACACAGGGAGGTAAGTAACCGCTTTTAAACGCCATTAAAGTCAAAGCTGTGCCTATCGCGCCTGATGCGCCTAATGTATGTCCTGTAGCTCCTTTGGTTGAACTTACCGCTACTTTTTGAGGAAATACGTGCTGAATTAACTGCGCTTCGTGGCGATCGTTGACCATAGTACTCGTACCGTGAGCGTGAATATAGTCAATATCTTGCGGTTTTAAATTGCTGCGTTTTAGGGCTTGTTTAATAGCCAGAGCAGCACTTCCATCTCTTGTTAAAGGCGCGCTAATATGATGGGCATCGCAGGTTAAGCCAAAGCCAGATATCTTACCGTAAATTTTAGCCTGACGACGAGCCGCTAGTTCTGCAGTTTCGAGAATGAACATTGCGCCACCTTCTCCCAAAACCAGTCCTTCGCGATCGCGATCGAAGGGATAACAGCCACTTTTAGCTAAAGCCCCCATGCGTTCAAAAGCAGCCAAGGTTAGAGGGGTAACTGGAGCTTCTAGGGCACCAGCGATGACGCGATCGCACCTGCCTGTTTTGATTAATTCGTAACCTCTTGCTAATGCCCAAATTCCCGTGGCGCAAGCAGCCATTGGCGCGAGTACTGGAGCAGTTGTTTGCAGATGACGAGCGCAATCGACTGCGGGCTGGTGGGGTAAAGTTTCTAACCAGTTAGGAATATAATCACTGTCGTTTTCTGATTCTCGTTTTTGCCTTTCAGTTGCTAGCTGTTCCCAGTTTGCCTGACAACCTCGACTAGAACCGATAACCACGCCGCACTCTGGTAAAGGAGCGATCAATTCTGCATCTTGTAAAGCAGCTAAAAATAATTTTGGAGCAATTTTGTTTACCTGGCTGGGTTTATTTTTAATTAGCCCCAAAGGATAAACAGGAAGTTCGGCAAACAGATGATGCTCTGTGATTCCCGACTTCCCATTTAATAGATTTGACCAAGTTTGCTGTAGCGATCCGAGAGAGGAAAGTAAACCAATCCCAGTAACAACCACATCCATATAGTTTGAATCAAAAAATCTATTTCTTAAGGTTATCTAAACCTTCGACAACTTTCGCTGTACCGATGCGATCGCCCTGCTGAATTTTGTCAACTACTTCCATTCCCTCTACTACTTTGCCAAAGACAGCATAGTCACCGTCTAACGAAGGCAAGTCTTCCAAAGCGATGTAGAACTGAGAAGAAGCGGAATCGGGCATTGCCGAACGAGCCATAGCAATTACACCGCGATCGTGCTTTAACACTACAGATCTTCCAGGTAGCTTTGCTTTGCTATAGGTAGGAGCGTCCTGTCCCTCTAACTTGATTTCTAAAGGAATACGGCGCTCCATTCCCGTTGCGGGATCTGTAAAGCCGCCCGTTCCTAAAGTACCTGCAAAATCAGGATCTTTTCCTTGGGGATCTCCTCCCTGGGCTACAAAACCAGGAATAACTCGGTGAAAAACCAATCCGTCATACACTCCTTGCTCCACTAAATCTACGAAATTTCCCGCCGTGGTAGGAGCTTCTGTACCGTTTATTTCGATTAGTATAGGCGAGCCATTTACCTGTAGTTCGACTTTCGCCATCCCTTCTAACTGGGGCAAATTATTACTCATATTTTCATTACTGTTTTTATTTTCGGCGATCGCCACTTGTGACTGACTATTTGCCACATTATCAGAAGATGAGGGCGATCGGGAAGCATCTGTTGCGGATGTGCTGCATCCGCTTAAAACTAGACTTCCAATTAGCAGCAAGAAGGACATCTTTACCAGCCATCTGCTTGTCTTTTTCGTCATATTCAAAACCCAGACTTTAATATTGTTCATAAACTGTGACTGTTTTAACTCAATTTCGTTCGGACTGGATACGGCACGTCAAGTAGTTTCTATAATTTTTGATTTTTCTACAGTCCTTCTAGAGGAACTTCCAAAAACCTAGCTAGCTCTGCTCCTTGATTTTCGAGAGTGGAAAGAGCGATAGGCTCGCCAACGCGAGTCAAAGGGATATCTCTTCTTTTTTTAGAGCGAATGTATAAAGCCCGTTTGGGACTCAAACCATCTCTTATTTCTGCGCGAACCGATTGAATTTCGGCGAGCGGAATCTCCACTTCAACTTTGCGGTTTTTACCTGGATATCCCCAACGGGAAATTATTGCTTTGCCCGTCTCTTTATCAAACTCGTTATAGCCTCCGCCGACATTCCAACTCAATAGTAGCCACAGATACGTAGCCAGCAGCGACCCTGCGACGCCATAGAAAGTTAAAGCCACCCCTTGGGGGATAAATTGCAAACCACTAGTGTCAGAAACGATCAATAAATTAGTTTTGAAGTAACTGGACAAGCCTGCCAACAGAAAGCCAATTCCTCCCATTGTCACTATGGCCGCCCATAAAAGGTTGCTCAATCTACGAGAACCCAGTACATCCTGTTTCAGCGTCTTCTGTTCGATTTGGTTGATAGTCATTATATAAATTGTTGTTATTGTCTTGGTTATTATTATTTTTCATTCTGGAGTAGAAAGTAAATCTGGAATCAAGACCTACTTTTTCAGTTCTGCAATACAGATCTTAAGTTCTGGAATGTTAGTCGATCTCATTGCAGATAATTTTGTGCCAATTTCCTTATTTATGTGTCATTTTGTAAATTTTTTGCTAATAATAATTTAATGGCTATTCCCAGCGATAGAGATCGAGTGGGGTAGTCAGCAAGCTAAGCCGTTTACCTATCATTAGTGTTTTCATGTTATTTTGAGATGAGGCTTTTGCGCACTTTTACGTAGTCGGAAAAGCAACTAAACAGTTTAATATTCTCATCCAGTAACAAGGAATTTTACTTGGTAATCTGGTAAAGTTTTATAAAACTTGGTACTTCTCAACATTTTGTTGAGATGGTTACCTAAGGCATCATAGAAAAGTACATTTTGACAGATCTTGCAACAAAACTATCTAAGCAAGAGGATTAGAAACTTATGACAATAGCAGTAGGACGCGCGCCTGCTCAACAAGGCATCTTTGATGCAGTTGATGACTGGTTAAAACGCGATCGCTTCGTATTCGTAGGATGGTCTGGTATCCTGCTCTTCCCCTGTGCCTACATGGCAATTGGTGGATGGCTTACCTGCACCACCTTCGTGACAAGCTGGTACACCCACGGATTAGCATCCTCCTACCTAGAAGGATGTAACTTCCTCACCGTAGCAACTTCCACTCCTGCAGACAGCATGGGACACTCCCTACTATTCCTGTGGGGACCCGAAGCTGGCTGGAGTTTTACTCGCTGGTGTCAAATCGGCGGGCTATGGGCGTTTGTAGCCCTACACGGTGCTTTTGCACTAATCGGCTTTATGCTACGTCAGTTTGAAATCGCACGCTTAGTTGGGATTCGTCCTTACAACGCGATCGCCTTCTCAGCGCCCATCGCCGTATTCGTATCCGTATTTCTACTCTACCCATTAGGGCAATCCAGTTGGTTCTTTGCTCCCAGTCTTGGGGTAGCAGGAATCTTCCGTTTCATCCTATTCGTACAAGGATTTCACAACTTTACCCTCAACCCCTTCCACATGATGGGAGTAGCAGGTGTACTAGGTGGAGCACTACTATGTGCGATTCATGGAGCAACAGTAGAAAATACCCTGTTTGATGATGGTGGCGAAGCCAATACGTTCCGTGCGTTTGAGCCAACTCAAGCAGAAGAAACATACTCCATGGTGACAGCAAACCGTTTCTGGTCGCAGATATTCGGGATTGCTTTCTCCAACAAACGTTGGTTGCACTTCTTCATGTTGTTCGTACCCGTAACTGGGCTATGGATGGCAAGCATCGGTATCATCGGCATTGCTTTGAACTTGCGTGCATACGATTTCGTATCTCAAGAGTTGAGAGCGGCAGAAGATCCTGAGTTTGAAACTTTCTACACCAA